>CBFGQF010000151.1:0-4637 GCA_965650865.1 uncultured Alphaproteobacteria bacterium
GGCGAGTTCAATGATTGACAATGCCATGTCTGAAGAGAGCAGTATCAACAAATGTATCGCCATCAATCAAAACTTTTCTAATGCGGCAGAGCGATATGCAGAACTCATGTATGCCACCGTGCCTACGCCGCAAGGCCAAACCCAAGCAAGCGCATATCTACGGTCAACCGACAATGGCGGGTTTCTACCTTGGGGCGGCGATTATTGCACCATCAACGTTCCTGTCTTTGAAGCGAAGTAATCAGGAACAAAAATCGAAGGCCGTTTGTTAGCATTGTTGAAAGGATAAATATCATGAAACTCTTCACGGCAATTTTATTAACCTCAAGCATTCTTGCCCTTGGCGGGTGCCATCATTACCATCACCCCCATGGCGGCGATTTCTGCCCACCCGGACAGGCTAAAAAAGGCAATTGCTAACCCACCCTTTAATTAATGATTTGAGGCCGCGATGAATTTTTTTTTGACACTATTGATCACCATCGCGGCCTTTTCTTTGCCCGCGCAGGCACAGACGATGGTCTCCAAGGAACAGGCTAACACCTACTTTGCCAGCTGCGTTGAAAATGCCGCCAAGACCGAAACGCGGTTCTCGCCGCAATCCCAGAAAATGTTTTGCGCTTGTACGGCGGCCCGCCTGACGCAGTTTTTCAGTGTCGAAGATATGCAGACGATGACATCACCGACAGATCCGAACGCGCGCGTCGCCTTCAACAAAATGATCGTCGATATTTACGCCCCCTGCATGGAAGAGCCGACCCGTGAGCGTTACTATGCACGCTGCGAGAAAACGAGCGGAATGAACCAGCAAATATGCACCTGCGCTTCGGACAAAATTGCAGTACATATGGCGACACAAGGTTCGGCCATATTCACCGAAATGCTAGCCCGCGACCCAAATATCGTGGATCCGTGGGCCGCGCTGGAAAACGATCCGGCTTTCAACGGCTTTATCGACACGGCGACACGGTCCTGCCTGCCTTAAATAAATCATAATTTTTCGCTTTCGAAAGTCACCCGAATTGCCTTATATCTTGCGGGATAGAGGGGTGTTTCATCATGACATGGATGCAAAATAAGAACGCAATGGGTATGGCGCTGTCCGCGTTCGGGTTCAGCCTGTATGCCATCGGCGACGTTTTTATCAAAATGGGGGCGGGACATTATTCCCCCGAACAAGTCGCCTTTTACATCAACATGTTTTTTACGCCCCTGATCCTGATTATGGCGAACCGGGTTGGCGGCCTGAAACGCACGCTTCGGACAAAGCATCTGAAATTACACATCCTGCGCTCCCTGCTCGGTATGGGGGTGTTCTTTGCCATGACCACGGGCTTTACCCAGCTCGGCATGGCAATGTCGTATACGCTTATCTTCTCTGGCCCCTTCATCCTGTCGGTTATGTCGATATTCTTCCTGGGCGAGAAAATCCGTATGTATCGCTGGGCCGCCATCATTATGGGCTTTGTCGGCGTGATGGTGGTACTTCGCCCGGGGCTTGTGCCTCTCGAACCCGCCGCCCTCGGCATCATTGCCGCGGCTTTCTGCTATGCCGGTTCCCAGATCATTGTCCGCAAGATCGGGGAGGATGAACCCCTCCTCGCTTTCTCCCTGTTCGGGCAGATTATCTCCTCCCTGCTTTTCGGCGCCATGATGGTCTACAAGGACGAATTCCACCTGCCACAGATGGAGCATCTCTGGTTTTTTGCCGCCACGGCCATCTTCCACGTTTTCGCGAATTTCGCCGTCTCCCGTGCATTCCAGAGCGTCGACAGCTCTATCGCCGCGCCGTTCCAGTATATCCAGCTTCTCTGGGGTATCGGGGCGGGCTATCTCGTCTTCAATACGTCAATTGATCTCTGGACAGCCGTTGGCGGGGCCATTATTGTGGCATCCGGTATCTTTATGATTTACCGCGAACACGTGCTCAACCGCCATATCACGACCGGCGTTGTGGCCCATGGCGGCGCGGTCGAGGATACCGGTTTGAACACAACCACGGCCGTCATTGCGGATGCAGAGGCCGACGACGACAAAAAGGCAGCGTAAGACAATGGCATATACGGTCAAAGGCGAAACAGGTGACTTCGAAGTTGTTATCGGGATGGAAGTCCATGCCCAGGTAACGGCGAACACCAAACTTTTTTCCGGGGCCGCCGCCGACTTCGGCGCAGAACCCAACAGCCAGGTGTCCATGGTCGATGCCGCGATGCCGGGCATGCTCCCCGTGCTCAACAAATATTGCGTGGAGCAAGCCGTGCGCACAGGTCTTGGCCTGAATGCGCAAATCAATAATTACTCCGTCTTCGCGCGTAAAAACTATTTCTATCCCGACCTGCCGCAAGGGTATCAGATATCACAGTTTGACCAGCCGATCGTCGGCAAGGGCATCATTGAAATCGACCTGCCGGATGGCAGTGTCAAGGAAATCGGCATCACGCGCCTGCACCTTGAACAAGACGCCGGTAAATCATTGCACGATCAGCATCCGCAAAAATCATTCGTCGATTTGAACCGTTCCGGATGCGCCCTGATGGAAATTGTATCAGAGCCGGACATTCGCGGACCGGAAGAGGCAACGGCCTATCTCTCAAAGCTCCGCATGATTTTACGTTATCTCGGCACGTGCGATGGCAACATGGAAGAAGGATCGATGCGGGCGGACGTCAATGTATCGGTGCGCAAACCCGGTGCTGGCCTTGGCACACGTTGTGAGATCAAAAACGTCAACTCGCTCAAAGCGGTCCAGCAAGCCATAGAATACGAAGCCGCGCGTCAGGTGGAAATCATTGAATCCGGCGCTGCGGTGAAACAGGAAACACGCCTGTGGGACCCCGTGAAGATGGAAACGCGCTCGATGCGTTCCAAGGAAGAGGCGCATGATTACCGTTACTTCCCGGACCCCGACCTGCTCCCGCTTGAAATTGAACAATCGTGGGTCGATTCAATCAAGGCAACCTTGCCGGAATTACCGGATCAAAAGAAACACCGCTTCATGAAGGACTTCGGCCTTTCGAATTACGATGCGGGTGTGCTGATCGCTGAAAAATCACGCGCCGAATATTTCGAATCGGCCGCCAACGATTCCGATCCGAAACTGGCCGCGAACTGGATTTTGAACGAACTGCTCGGCCTTTTGAACAAAGAAGGCAAGGACATCACAGAGAGCCCGATTGAATCCAAACAAATTGGCGGTCTTGTCGCCCTTATCAAAGACAACACCATTTCCGGCAAAATCGCCAAGGATGTCTTTGCCGAAATGTATGAAAGCGGTAAAGACGCGGGAACCATTGTTGAAGAAAAAGGTTTAAAACAAATCACCGATGTCGGCGCGATCGAATCCATCATCGACAAAATCATCGCCGCCAACCCCGACAACGTTGCAGGATACAAATCCGGTAAGGATAAATTGTTCGGCTTCTTTGTAGGGCAAGTGATGAAAGAAACCGGCGGCAAGGCCAACCCTGCCATCATCAACGACCTTTTGAAGAAGAAGCTATCGCAATGAAAAAACTGATCCTCTCACTGTCCCTGCTCTGCCTGTCCGCCCCCGCTTTTGCACAGGACGGCAAAAACCCGTTCTGTGATGCCGTCAACGCGCAGAAGAAACAATGTCAGACCATGCGCGTCGATTGTTCGCACATGATGGGTGATATGGATGCTGCGACGCTCGATACGATCGACCAGATCAAATCCTGCCCGCCCTATGATGCACCGCCCGCCGCTTTGCAATCCGGGCCGCAAGACCTTGCCAAACTTGTCTGTTGCCTTGGCCCCGGCCTTCGATAATCAATTCCTGATCATGCCCGCCAAATCCGGCGGGCATTCTTTGTTCATCCTGCGCGATGATATGGTTGCGGGCGGCACAAAACGGCGCGCCCTCGATTTGATGCTTGCGGATATTCACGCACCGCGCGTTGCCTATGCCGGAACCACGATGGGGCATGGCGCACTCGCCCTTGCCCTTGCGGCCCGCGACAATGGCAAACAGCCCCATATATTCATCGCAACCGATGATATAGATCACCCCATCTTGCAAAAAATTCAGGATGCGGGCGCCCTTCTCCATCTTGAAGAACCACAACCGATAACGGACCTCTACGCCATTGCGAAAACATGGCAATCGGCAAACAACGCGTATTTATTTGAACCGGGGTTTGCAAGCGAACCTTTTCAGGCCGCGCTTTGCAAGGCGCTTTCAACGCTCGACACCGCGCCTTATTCCGAAATCTGGACCTGTGCGGTCAGCGGTACCTTTGCAAACGCACTCAAAAAATCCTTTCCCGATAAACGCTTTAAAATCGTGAGCGTTGCAAAATCAACACCCGGCGATTACACCGCTCCGGAAAAATACCATCAGGCGGCCAGGATAAAACCGCCCTATCCATCATGCCCCCATACCGATGCCAAAATCTGGCAATTCGCAACGGAACATGGCCTGCCCAATGCCTTAATCTGGAACATTGCCGGTTGATCCGCCTCCGCTCCTCGGCTACCCTTGAATAGGGTTCTCAAATCAGGGGTTTTGCCATGGCCGAAATCAAACCGCTTCTTTATACAAAAAAATCGCGTGAAAGAATTCTGGTCGCGATCAGCTGGGACGAACGGTCCGACAAGATCACCCTGATAGACAGGGT
>CBFGQF010000152.1:0-4624 GCA_965650865.1 uncultured Alphaproteobacteria bacterium
AATTACAAGCGGCGCAAAAATCATGGCCATCTTCTTTTCAAGGCCATAAAAATTTTCGTCGTAAGAGCTTTGTGCAGGCATTTCGATCTCCTAAATTATACTTTTTTACGCTGCTTTTTTTATGCTCAGCAACGAAGGCACGGCCGTGAAATTCGCGGCGCGTTCGATGGCTCCGCCGGCGCGGATGATGGTTTCTTCATCCCACGGGCGGCCGATCAGTTGCAGACCGAGCGGCAGACCTTGCGCGTTCAATCCCGCCGGAACCGACAGACCCGGAAGACCCGCAAGGTTCACCGTGACCGTGAACACATCGTTCAGGTACATCTTGATCGGGTCATCTTCGTTTTCACCGATGGCGAAGGCGGCGGATGGTGTCGATGGCGCGAGGATGACATCGCATTTTTTGTAGGCCTCAAGGAAGTCGTTGAGAATGAGGCGGCGAACCTTTTGTGCCTTCAGGTAATAAGCGTCGTAATAGCCGGCGGAGAGCACATAGGTACCGACCATGATGCGGCGTTTGACTTCATCGCCAAACCCGGCAGCGCGTGTTTTTTCGTATGTCTCCGTCAAGTCTTTGCCATCGACGCGCAGGCCGTAGCGCACGCCATCGTAACGGGCGAGGTTGGAGGAGCATTCGGCGGGCGCGATGATGTAATAAGTCGGCAGGCCATATTTTGTGTGCGGCAGGGAAACGTCAACGATCTCTGCGCCCTCGGCCTTCAGCCATTCAATGCCTTTGTCCCATATAGCGGCGATTTCTTCGGGCATGCCATCCACGCGATATTCTTTCGGAATACCAACTTTCAGGCCTTTTACGTTTTGGCTGAGCGCCGCGACAAAATCCGGCACTTCACGATCAGCGGATGTGGAATCTTTCGGATCGAAACCGGACATGGATTTCAGCATCATCGCTGCGTCTTCGAGATTACGCCCGAACGACCCAGCCTGGTCGAGCGAGGAGGCAAACGATACAACGCCCCAACGCGAACAGCGTCCGTATGTCGGTTTGATGCCGGCAATGCCGGTAAAGGCGGCAGGCTGACGGATCGATCCGCCAGTGTCTGTTCCGGTCGCGGCCAGACAGAGGCGCGCGGCAACGGCGGCGGATGATCCGCCGGACGATCCGCCCGGTGTCAGATCCGCATTGTCACCATTGTTGCGTTTCCATGGGGAAATGACATTGCCGAACGCGGATGTTGTATTGGCCGATCCCATCGCGAATTGATCGAGGTTCAATTTGCCGAGCATGACCGCGCCATCGGCGAAGAGCTTGCTCGTCACTGTCGATTCATATTGTGGAACGAAGCCTTCGAGGATTTTAGAGGCCGCTGTCGTTTGCACGCCGGTCGTGCAGAACAAATCCTTCACGCCGATCGGCGCGCCTTCCAGATAGCCCGCCGTACCGGCGGCGATTTTCTTGTCGGCTTCTTCGGCTTGTTTCAACGCAACGTTCGGCGTTTCAAGGATGTAGCAATTGAGATGACGGAATTCCTCCATCTTTTTCAAATGCGCCTTCGTGATTTCAACGGAGGAAAACTGCTTGGCTTTCAGGCCTTTGACGGCTTCGGCAAGGGAGAGGTCGGTCAGGTCGGTCATAATATCTACTATTCTTATTCTACAATTTTCGGGACGACGAAGAAGCCGGCGGTTTGTTCCGGCGCGTTGGCGAGGACTTTTTCCTGCTGGTTGCCATCATTCACAACGTCATCACGCAGGCGGAGTTTGATGTCGACGACGTTCGAAAGCGGCTCAATGCCGGTCGTGTCGACTTCTTCCAGTTGCTCGACAAACTTCATGATGTTTTCGAGCTTGGCGCGGACGATTTCGGCCTCTTCATCGTTGGTTTCGATGCGGGCGAGGCGGGCGACTTTTTTAACGGTTGCGATATCCATAGTATTTCCTTGATGTATTCCCCTTGGTTTTAAACGCGGGGGGCGACAAATTCCAGTAAATATTTAAGGGTTTAGCGTTTGACGATAAGAAGGATGCCGGCCATGGCGAGGGCGATGCCTACCATTTGCTGGGGCTTGATCACTTCCTGCAGGAACAGAACACCTATAAGAAGTGTGACCGAAATCGAAATCCCGTTCTGAAGGATCGCCACAAGGCCCGCATCGCCACCGGATTTATAGGAATAGGCGAGGAAGATATTGGCGCTCGCGAGCGATATCCCGGCCACGGCGGCAATCATGATACCCGCCCACGGCGTCCCGGCCACCGTTTCCGGCATGGGTGCGGTTTCACGGGAAATTTTCTGGTAAAGGACATAGCCGATACTGACCGCCGCCATGGAGAGAGACAGAATCATCGCGGCCAATCCGGCATCGATTTTCAGGCTCGCCTGTTTCATCAAAACATTACGGCCAGCGAGGCCAAGACCCGAAAGAAGGGCCAATATCCACCATAAATGCGTCATAGGGGCAATTTACAGGGATTCCCTGCAATCTAACACCCTTCTTGATAGGTGACAGGCCCGTGCAACCAGAGTATAAAGTGTTATGTTTATTGAAGATTCTTCTATTCAATCCATTTTTAAACGCTGCACGTCGGTTCTTTTGGATAGTGCGGTTTCCCGTGAAGGTCGCTGCTATAGTGAATGGGAGCCGTATCATGAATTCTACACTGTAGCGCGGATTACACCGCCTTCCCTTGAAGAAACCGTTATCGCCATTAAAGAACGGGAGAGAGAGGCATTTTGGGCTGAGCAGGCTATGTGGTTGGAACAAATCGGGGCAAGTTTGCCTGAAAGCGAAGACACCGGCCTTGTGGTTTCAGTGAGAGGAGTAGGGCGTCCAGCCACTGAAACAAAAACGCCCGATGATTCCGATAGTATAAAACCGAAAAAGCAACGTGGTGGCGATTTACCCTACTGGCGCGTCCATCATGAACGGCCATCATTATAGGAAGATTTAATGCCTGTAGCCGTATTAAAAGACATCATGGCCGAATGCCCCCGCGATACCCGCCTGATGGGGGTGGATTTGGGCACGAAAACTATCGGCCTTGCCATTTGCGATGCCGGGCAGGGGGTTTCGACCCCGCTTACCACCATCCGCCGGACGAAATTCGCAGCCGATCTTTCCGAACTTGCCAAAATTGCCCGGGATTATGAGGTTGGCGGATTTGTATTCGGCTGGCCGCTGAACATGGACGGGTCGATCAGCGGTTCTTGTGACCGTGTCCGCTCTTTCATTGATGAAATGGTGCGTTATCCACAGCCTCTGGGGATGAAACTGGGGGCCGATTTGTGGATTGCCTTATTTGATGAGCGGTTATCCACATCCTCTGTGAATGATTTTCTGGTGAACGATGTGGATATGTCGAGAACAAAACGCGCCCAGGTGGTCGATAAACTCGCGGCGCAGCTAATCCTTCAAGGCGCGCTCGATTATATGTCTATCCATCGCGCTTAGGCGCTTTGTCGATCACGGCCTGCAGGCTTTCCAGCATAACATTGAAAACTGTGTCCGTATCGGTGATGTGGTTGATCCAATGGGCGGCGGTGGCGTTTTTGCCGCCGGTTTCTTTCGCCTCTCCACGGTGCGGGTCTTCCGGCGGACGTTCCAGAAATTGCAGTGTGGGTAGCACCGTGCCGCGATACAGATCGGGCCGCAGGGCGTAGGTGATAACGTTGGGATCGTGAATGAAGGGGCCGTCTACGCCGAATTTATCCTGATCAAGATGGGCGCAGGCCATCAGCATGCGATGGAATGCAGGGCCGTACGTTTCATGAAGCCGCTTTATTTTGTCCTGCCGCGATGGTGTCAGCACCATAAACTGGGTGGCATCCGCCGCCAAAACCGTGAATTTTACATTGTGTTTGAGGATGATATTGAGTGCCGCCGGATCGCAAAAGGCATTGAATTCGGCAAATTCCGTGATATTGCCCTTACGAAAGCGGCCTGATTCCAGCTTTACCGGTTCCAGATTGGCCCCCGGTGGCAGCAAGGCCCCACCCATAAAGATGATTTCCCGGATTTTGGCGGCTTTTTCGGGGTGTTTGCCAAGGAAGTTGGCGATATTGGTCGCGGGCCCTGTGCATATCACCGTTACGTCGGAACGGGCACCCAATATTTGGGCAAACCATGCGGCACAATCAATTTCTTTCGGCTTTTGTCGCGACTCAGGTAGAATAACGCCGCCGACACCATCCGTGCCGTACGCATCGTCGCCTGTTATCTGCACACCATCGTGTGGTTTCACGGCCCCCTGTACGATAGGGGTGTTTTTGATATCCAGCCAATGAAGAAGATTGAGCACGTTCTTGGTGGCGGCCGTAACCGGCACATTGCCATGGCAGGTGGTAAGGCCGAGTAAATCAAAACGATCAAGGTTGCCAAGCAGCATGGCGATGGCCCAAAGGTCATCACCGCCCATATCGCCATCGTAAATTACGGGAATTTTATTCATTTGCAGGACTATAGACGATCCTGCCGCCCATAGGGAGGCGGTAGAATGTAAATCACATATTTAGTCCGGGGCCCTTAGGTGCCATTGGCGACAATGCACCCGGTTTTTCCGGTTTGGCATTCAGATCAATAACGCCCACAGAAACCTCGACTTTGGGTTTGGTAAAGCCATTGAAACCACGGCCGGTCCAGTTGGCGCTGTCGATCAGGTCGCG
>CBFGQF010000153.1:0-4556 GCA_965650865.1 uncultured Alphaproteobacteria bacterium
AATATCGAAAACGCGAAGTGTTGTCAGCGATACGACGCTCGGTTTGATCCGTCTGCAATGGTGGCGGGATGAAATTGCCAAACTCTACACCGGCGGCCCCTGTGGGCAAAATCCGGTGTTATCCACATTAGAGGATGCTATTAAAAAATACGATCTTCCGCAGTCGGATTTCGAAACGTTGATTTACGCGCATGAGTTCGATTTGGAAGATGTTGCCCCCGCCAATATGGACGGCCTTTATCATTATGCCGATTTTACAACGACACCGTTATTGTCTATGGCGCTTAAAATTGCGGGGGAGGAAGTGGCGGTTGAAGATATCCGAGTCATAGCGATTGATTTTTCCCTGTTGCGATTGATCCGTGCAACGCCGTTTATGCTCGCGCATCGTCAATGTCTTTTGCCTGAGGACTTGTTAAGCGAAAAAGGGATGAATGCCCAAAAAATATGCGATTCCAACAGCAAGGACATCGTTGTTCAGCTGTTGAAGGTGATAAAGCCCGTAAGCAAAACGAATAAAAGAATTAAATCATCGTTTTTGCGGAAATTTTTAAATTACAATCGTATCTATTTGAAATATTTGGATCAAATGGGTTTTGATGTGTTTTCGGCGCGAGGGCAGTCCGTTCCGCCCTTTCTTGCGCTGCGTCTTGCCGTATCGAAATAGGTCGATAATATTTCCGCCTGCCAACCTTTTCTTCACGCTTATGAACCGTTTTTACCGTTCGCATGATCTTATATGCGCCAGGAATTTTGATGGAATAACGGCGCTTTCGAAACGATGAGTTCTTGAGCGGCGCCGCCCGCAAGACGGTGTGTTCCGATATTGGTTTTGGGTGAACCCTTGTGCTTCTTCTCCCGCTGAAGGGGCTAGAAGCAGCTTTTTATACGGTGCAAAAACGGTGCTATGCGGCCTTGGTTTGATTGAACTGCGCCAGCCATCCTTGGAGGTCGTCAAGCGCGCGCAGGGCCATCGCCTTCTTCCGCTCCCGCCCCAGTTCCTTGCCCTTTACGCCGGCGGGATCCATGATCGGCGGGAACAATCCGAAGTTGACATTCATCGGCTGGAACGTGTCGGCATTGCCCCCGCCCGTAATGTGGGAAAGTATTGCGCCCATTGCAGTTGTTGCGGGTGGAGGCGCAATATTTGCGCCCAAACGCTCCATCGCGGCGAAACGTCCGGCCATCAGGCCGACGGAGGCGGATTCGACATATCCTTCGCATCCGGTGATCTGCCCCGCAAAGCGCAGGCGTGGCATTTTCTTCATCCGAAGCGCGCCGTCGAGCAGGCGGGGCGAGTTGATAAAAGTGTTGCGGTGAAGCCCGCCGAGCCGTGCAAATTCGGCGCTTTCAAGGCCCGGGATATAACGAAACACCCTGGTCTGTTCGCCGTATTTCATCTTGGTCTGGAAGCCCACCATGTTGTAGAGCGTGCCGAGCGCATTGTCCTGACGGAGCTGGACCACGGCCCATGGACGCCGTCCGGTGCGCGGGTCAGTGAGCCCCACCGGCTTCATCGGGCCATAGCGTAGCGTATCATGCCCGCGGCCCGCCATCACCTCGACCGGCATGCAGCCTTCGAAGTAGGGCGTGTTTGCTTCCCATTCCTTGAATTGGGTTTTTTCGGACGCCAAAAGTTCTTTGATAAAAAGATCATACTCTTCTTTGTTCATCGGGCAGTTGATGTAGTCGGACCCTGTTCCAGCGGGGCCCGCCTTATCATAGCGGGACTGCATCCATGCGATGTCGAAGTTGATCGAGTCCTTATGCACGATGGGGGCGATGGCATCGAAGAAGGCGAGCTGTTCTTCCCCGCCGATCTCCTGAATGCGGGTGGCCAGTTCAACGGAGGTCAATGGACCGGTCGCGATGATGACGCTGTCCCACTCATCCGGCGGGAAATCGATATGTTCGCGTTGTATCGTAATCAGTGGGTGACTCGCCAGTTTTTCTGTGACTCCGGCGCTGAACGCATCGCGGTCCACGGCGAGCGCCCCGCCCGCGGGCACGGCGGCTTTATCGCCCTCTGACATGATCAGTGACCCGCTACGCCTCATTTCCTCATGCAACAGACCGACCGCGTTATAATGGACATCATCGGATCGAAATGAGTTCGAGCAGACAAGCTCCGCGCATCCATCGGTCTTGTGTGCGTCGGTCATACGCACGCCGCGCATCTCATGAAGGATAACGGGAACGCCAAGGGAGGCGGCTTGCCATGCGGCCTCGGAGCCTGCAAGCCCCGCGCCGATAATATGAATGGGTTTCAATGTCATGGCGGATTTATGTCAGGTTTGAATTGAAAAATCCAGCATGGAAAAACCCCTGTTTTCCAGCAATTTATGAACGATAGGTAGCGAAAACATGACGAAACGCCATGTTTTGTAAGGAGGTTCATTTTCAGGCACGAAAAGGGGCGGGAGTTAATCCCAGAATTCTTCCTGCGTTGGCACGCGGGAGAAGGCGATTTTTGTGCCGACATGGCCGGCGAGCGTTTTGGGCGTAACGCCCATGAGCACCATTTCCCGTTTGTATTTATCCTGTAAGATTTCCAGCGCGTTTGAAAGCCTTTGACGGCGTTCATAGATAATCCTGTTTTCCTGCAAAGTGGTGTCGAACAGATCGTCCGTAATCGTGCCGTTTTGTTCAAGGCCATGCAAAATGACGGCGGTTTTTTTGAATGTGATGCGGCGGGGGAGACGGTCCGGCGTGCAGCCGAAACATTCCCATGCCATCCGTTCCCACAATTCATCGAGTTTTTTCAGGAAGGTTACATGATCGTTCGCGGCCGGAAATTTCATGTCGGCGGCCCATTTGCGCCCGTCCATCATCCGCACGGAGAAGGAGAGCGTGTGCGCATGAAATCCCTTGCGGCGCAGGCGGTTTGTCGCCTTGAAGAGCAGGCGGCGGGCAATCAGGCGCGTCTTTTCCGGCACGCGCAGTTCGGGGTCCAGAACGCGGCTATGTCCCACCATGCAGGTGTTGGTTTTTTGTACCGGCGGATTGTATCCGTGCAGCCAGTACCAGAACCGCTCCCCTTGCACGCTGCCCCAGATTGCCCGTGCCTGTTTGGGCGAGGTGTTCCAAAGATCACTCACCGAGCGGATATGCGATTTGTAAAGCCGTTCTTCCATATTGACGTTGATGCCGGGCAGGTCACGCAGCTTTAAATTGCACACGCGGCCTTCCAGTTCATCGGGTTTCAGGAGGACGAGCCCGTCCGGTTTCATCATGTCGCTCGCCACCTTGGCGAGGAAAGAATTGGGGGCGATACCGATGGAGCAATTGATGGATGTGCCGACATCACGCCAAATTTGCCGCTTGATGGCGTTGGCCAGCGCAATCGCGTTTTCCGGTTCCTTTTCCCGCCCCATCAGTTCGCAATCGAACTCATCAATCGACCAGATTTTGCCCACGGGAATATGTTTTCCCACGGCGGCCAGAATTCGTTGGTGATACTCCACATACACATCATGGCGAGCGAGGACGAGGTGAAGGTTCGGGCACATCCGTTTGGCATCGTAAATCTTGGTGCCGGTTTTGATGCCATAGGCCTTGGCCTCGTAAGAGGCGGCGATGGCGCAGGTGGCATCCGTCATCATGGGGACGACCGCCACCGGCTTGCCGCGGAGCGCTGGGTTTTCCTGTTGCTCAACGCTGGCGAAATAGCTGTTGAGGTCTAGGAAAAGCCAGCGAAGGCCGGATGTTTGCGGGGAATCCATCGGTGCGCACCTTATTTTGTTCTCTATTTGTTCTATTCTCAGGAGGGCGCGAAATCAAGAGGATTTTTTCAAGCCGCCATGGTTTTGTGCTAAAATTCATGAGCGATGTTGAAAGTGGGGAAACATGACATCAGGACTGCCGGAAAGCCGGTTTCATATGTGGCGCGCCGTGATTGCCATGATGCATGCGGACCATATCGTCAAGCCGCACGAGATCAACTTTATTCTGGAACATACGCGACCGTTGCCTATGAGCGCGGAGCAAAGATCAATCCTGAAAGAGGATTTGTCCTCGCCGCCATCGTCAATCGATGATCTGTTTCATTTGATTAGCAGCCCCATAGACCGCGAGGATTTCTTTCATCTGGCGCGGGCGCTGGCGTGGGCCGACGGGCATTTTGACGAGCGGGAGCAGGCCTTGTTGATCCGTCTAAAGGGTACGGGTTGGACGGGCATGGAAGAAACGCGTCAGGATTTTATAGATTATGTCGACAACGGCGCGGGCAATTTGCGCAGGCACGACCCGGTTGTTTTAGGAATGATCAGATCCCTGATGGGGCGCGCCGCCTAGGGGAAGAAGCGAACGCCAACCATAGAGGCGATGTCATATGGTTCATCGTTCAGGTCGAGTGGGCTTTCCGGATATTTGAAACCATCATAACGCAATGTCACGGTGCGATCCGCGCTGCCCGTGCCACTGACGCGGACATTGATGTCTTCCCATTCGTTGGTGGTGTTTTCACTGACGACCACGGGGCCGCGAATGCCCCTGGTTTCCGATACCAATGCCCAGTCATTGTCCTGCGCCTCAAAAATCGCCATCGTGCAACCGCT
>CBFGQF010000154.1:0-4518 GCA_965650865.1 uncultured Alphaproteobacteria bacterium
GCGGCATATCGAGGATACGCGCGATTTCATTCATGGCTGCGACAGGAATCCAGCCTCCATAAGGAGGATTCGCCTTTGCGCCTTCCGTGCCTACCTGACGTTGTGCCAGATCTAGCAAAGGCATACAGGCCGATTGCTGACGCCCCGCAGGGTAGCGCGCTATAATTTCATTTACTGCCGCCATATCCTTGAAGGAGAACTCCTTCGGCTGATAATCGGCATCTTTGTCAAACGTCTTTTTCATCCAAACACTATATCAAGGGATTGGCCCCGATACCTCATTTTCACTGTCGTCCGTGATATCTCACAGCCTTGTTTTGCCTGCAATAATTCTTGCTGCTCCTTCGTCAAAGGCTCCAGCGCGTCGACCGGAACTTTCGCAGAATGTCTTCCCGTAGGCGTTATATACCCCACCTTTACAAGGCAGATGGAGGTATTATGCACCGGTCCGGCATCGTAGTATTCCCACCCGTCAATTCTGGCCATCACACCGAAATAATCGGCATAGGCACCTTTCCTGACATGGGCGGGAAATTGTTCAATCACCGATCAATCTCCCCGAACACAATATCCATCGAACCGATGTTGGAGACAACATCGGCCAGCATGTGACCCTTGCTCATAAAATCCAATGCCTGTAAATGCGCGAATCCGGGGGCGCGAATATGACAGCGGTAGGGTTTGTTCGAACCATCGGATACCAGATACACGCCGAACTCGCCCTTGGGCGCTTCCACCGCTGTATATGTTTCACCGGCCGGCACGTGATAGCCTTCGGTGAATAGTTTGAAATGGTGGATGAGCGCCTCCATTGACCGCTTCATTTCGGCGCGCGGCGGCGGCGTCACTTTATAATCATTCGAACGCACAGGTCCGTCGGGCAGCTCTTTTAAACACTGTTTCATGATCTTGAGCGATTCCGTCATTTCTGCCATGCGAACAAGATAGCGGGCATAGCAATCCCCCGTCTTGCCGACAGGCACGTCGAAATCCATTTTCGCGTAAACATCATAAGGTTGCGACTTACGTAGATCCCATGCGATTCCGGACCCGCGAAGCATTGGCCCGGAGAATCCCCAGTCGAGCGCCTCTTCCGCCGTTGCCACGCCGATATCGACGGTACGCTGTTTGAAGATGCGGTTGCCTGTCAGAAGATTGTCGAGGTCATCAAGGAATTTCGGGAATTGCTCAACCCATTCATATATATCATCGGCAAGGCCATTGGGCATATCCCACGCCACACCGCCCGGGCGGAAATAATTGGCATGAAGACGCGCGCCGCAAACGCGGTCATAGAATTCCATACCTTTTTCGCGCTCTTCAAATCCCCAGAGAGCGGGTGTAATCGCGCCAACATCGAGGGCAAAGGTCGTGATGTTCAGGATATGGTTCAGGATTCGGCCAAGTTCACAGAACAGCACACGGATATACTGCCCGCGCTCCGGCACCGTGATGCCGAGAAGTTTTTCCGTGGCCAGCGCAAAGGCGTGTTCCTGATTCATCGGCGCAACGTAATCGAGACGGTCAAAATAAGGCGTTGCCTGCGTGTATGTTTTGTATTCGATCAGTTTTTCGGTGCCGCGGTGAAGCAGGCCGATATGTGGATCGGCGCGGTCAACGACTTCGCCTTCCATTTCAAGGACCAGACGGAGAACGCCATGCGCCGCCGGATGCTGCGGCCCGAAGTTCATTGTGTAAGGCTTGATCTCCGTGTGCGAAGAAACTTCGATCATATCGTTTTTGGTTGCAGGCTGGCTCATCTTATTTCTCCTGAACCTTTACGTCTTTGCTCGCGGCCTTCCATCCATAGGTCGGAATGGTCGCCTTTTCATCGCCCGGAAGCTGGACATCGGTCATGCCTTCCCATGGCGAGAGGCTATCGAACATGCGGAAATCCTGCTGTAGTTTCACAGGTTCATACACCACGCGGCGCAGTTCTTCATCGTAACGAAGCTCGACATAACCGGTGAGCGGGAAATCTTTACGCAGAGGATGTCCTTCAAAACCATAATCGGTGAGGATGCGGCGCAGATCCGGATTGTTGTTGAAATAAATTCCGTACATATCCCATGTTTCGCGCTCGAACCACCCGGCGGAACTAAAGACACTCACGACAGAATCAACCGGCGTATTTTCATCGGTGGAAAGCTTCACGCGGATACGCGCGTTGTGTTTCAGGGACAGAAGGTTATAGACAACCTCGAAGCGCTCAATACGGTCCGGGTAATCGGCGCCACAAACGCTCTGCAGCTGTCTAAACGCAAAATCCTTGTCATCGCGCAGGACAATCAGGAACGGCACGATGCCTTTCTTATTGATCACAACGCAAAGCTCATCCTTTTGGAATTCGGCGGACAGGATATGCGCGCCAAGCTTTTGCTTTACGAGATTGGCGATGTTCAGCATCTTATCGCTGACCAGCGGATTTTGCGGTTCCGGCGCGGCGTTCTCTTCGCTCATATAACTCTCCTACCGGGCGATGCGCGTATCTTCGCGCTGAATTTTTTTCTGGAGTTGCAGAAGGCCATATACAAGAGCCTCTGCCGTCGGCGGGCAACCGGGCACGTAAATATCGACAGGCACAATGCGGTCGCATCCGCGCACGACGGAATAGGAATAGTGATAGTAACCGCCGCCATTGGCACAAGACCCCATGGAGATCACCCAGCGCGGCTCCGGCATCTGGTCGTACACTTTACGCAGCGCAGGCGCCATTTTGTTGGTGAGCGTACCGGCGACAATCATCACATCGGACTGGCGCGGACTGGGGCGCGGAATCATCCCGAACCGGTCGAGGTCGTAGCGGGACATGTAGGAATGAATCATTTCCACCGCGCAGCACGCCAGACCGAACGTCATCGGCCACATGGAACCAGTCCGTGCCCAATCGAACAACGCATCGGCGGAGGTGAGAAGAAATCCCTTCTCCTCCAGATGTTTTGAAATCGCGGCCGGCACAACATCCTGATTCGACGCCGGCACCATTGGTGTCGTTGTCGTCAGCGGCGCAGCAGGCGCGGAAATCACATGTCTATCGTGGCTCATATTTACTTACTCCCAGTCCAGCGCGCCTTTTTTCCACTCATAGATAAATCCTACAGTGAGGACGCCGAGGAAAACGACCATAGACCAGAAACCAACCATGCCGATGGCGCCGAGGCTGACCGCCCATGGAAACAGGAAGGCGATTTCAAGGTCGAAAATGATGAAGAGAATGGCGACGAGGTAATAGCGCACATCGAATTTGTGGCGCGCGTCGTCGAACGCATCGAACCCGCATTCATAGGCGGACAACTTCTCCGAATCCGGCTTTTGCTTGGCGACCACCAGCGACAGGAAAACAGCCGCAGCGGCGACCACAGCGGCCAATCCGATGAAGATCAAAATAGGGAGATAATTGAGCAAAAATTCGTTCGAAGCCATGGCCTCATAAATACTCCCCGTATCCTTCCAAGTAAAGCCTCATATAACCGTAATAAGCGGAATTTTCAGGGATTTTTGGCAGCATCAAATGAGAATAATTCTCACAAATACCATAAAAAAATCCCCGCTTGCGCGAGGATTTTCTTATACCAGATGCCATTTATAAAAAATGGCGCGAGTGACGGGACTCGAACCCGCGACCCCCTCCGTGACAGGGAGGTGCTCTAACCAACTGAGCTACACCCGCAGCAGGGGGTTAAATAGCCCCACCCGCCCCCTCGTGTCAAATGGTTTTAAGGCTCTTTTTTACAAATTTAAGCGGCAATCTGCGAAAGCGGGTCATTCATTGGCAAATTGAGTGATTCCGCGACCCCTGGATGGGTAATTTTGCCCATAAAGACATTCAATCCTGCACGCAGATTGGCGTCATCCGCCAAAGCCTTTTTCCAGCCCTTATCAGCCAGCGCCAGCGCGTACGGCAGAACGGCGTTGTTGAGCGCCTGCGCGGATGTCATGGGCACCGCCCCCGGCATATTGGCGACGCAGTAATGAATCACATCATCGACCGTATAAACAGGGTCGTTGTGGGTTGTTGCGTGACTGGTTTCAAAACACCCGCCTTGATCGATGGCGATATCGACCATAACGGAACCGGGGCGCATGGCCTTCACCATCTCCTTCGTCACCAGCTTTGGCGCACTTGCGCCGGGCACCAGAACCGCGCCAATCACAAGGTCGGCATCCAGCACATAACGCTCTATTGAATCACGGGATGATTGAATCACCTGCGCGCGGTTACCGAAATGGGTATCCAGCCAACGGATCTGTTCATGGCTTTTCTCAAGGATCACAACATTGGCATGCATCCCAACCGCCATTTCGGCGGCGTGGAAACCGGATACGCCGCCACCGAGGACAACGACTTTGGCTGGCTCAACACCCGGTGAACCGCCAATCAATCGGCCACGGCCGCCAAGATGTTTCAGAAGATAGGCCCCACCGACCTGTATAGACAAACGCCCTGCGATCTCGCTCATAGGTGCCAGTAGAGGCAATCCGCGTCCGTTCGCGCCCGTCACGGTTTCATAGGCGATG
>CBFGQF010000155.1:0-4448 GCA_965650865.1 uncultured Alphaproteobacteria bacterium
GAACAGCAAAGACCTTGAGAACCTCGTCACCAACGCCATGGCCGTAATTGTCGTTGATCGATTTGAATTTATCGATATCAAGCATAAGAACGGCTAGAGATTTCTTGTTCGCCTCGTTCTTCTGCAAAAGTTTCTGTAGGTGCACTTCGAAGTAACGACGGTTATAAAGCCCCGTCAGAGGGTCGGTCAGCGCCATGGAAAGGCTAAGTTCATAATTCGAACGCAAGCGTTCCTGAAAGCGTTTGCGGCGAATTTGCGTGCGCACGCGGGCAAGCAATTCATTCCGGTCCACCGGGCGCAGGATGTAATCATGCGCGCCAATTTCAAGTCCGTGTGCAATACGCGGCATATCTTCGTCTTCCGCCACCATCAAAATGGGAATGGAGCGCGTGCGCTCGCTGGAACGCAGATGGGAACACAGGCGCAGCCCGTCCTCATTGGCAAGGTTCAGGCTCACGGCGATTAAATCATATTCGTTCTGGGCCACCTTGCCCATCGCCTCGATCCCCGTTTCGACGATCGTCACAATATCTTCGTCAACCTTCAGGGCGTCGATAAATTTCTGGTTTTCGAAACTCTGGTCCTCGATCACAAGAATGCGCGCATGCTCAACCGGCTCGCTCATCGCACTTGCCGTGTTGTCGACAACGCCGAGTTGGCTCGCGGTCGTCTCGCGCACACGCCATTCATCCACCGTCATTTTCAAACGGACGAGAGAGCGAACGCGCGCCATCAACGCAACATCATTCAACGGCTTGGAAAGGAAATCATCGGCCCCGGCCTCCAGTCCGCGAATACGGTCTTCGGCGTCGGTCAGGGCGGTTACCATGACGACCGGAATATGGGCAGTGGCGGGGTCGGCCTTGATGCGGCGACACACTTCAAACCCGTCCATGCCGGGCATCATGATATCGAGAAGAATGATATCCGGGCTTTGCGTGGCGGCTTTATCCAAAGCCTCCTGCCCGCTCGTGGCGGTTATGACATCGTAATATTCGCTCGCCAGCTTGGCTTCGAGCAATTTCACGTTTGGCAAAATATCGTCAACGACAAGGACGCGTGCCGACATGGTTGATTAATCCTCTATTGTCTTTTTGTCTTGCGCGAATTCATCATCCGCTTCGTCTTCGGGCAGGAATTCGTTATCGATATCATCCTCTACCTCACCGCGATCGGCGATTTCAAAAGCGATCTCTTCATTTTCGGGCTCTTCGCCCAAGGGAAGCGCGGGTCCCGTCTCTTCGGTTTTTTCTTCTTCCTTGGGTTTGTCCAGATAGGTCTGGATCACTTCAAGGAAACGGGAAACGGAAATGGGTTTGGAAATATAATCCTCGCATCCACCCTGACGGATTTTTTCTTCATCGCCCTTCATGGCAAAGGCCGTGACGGCAATCACAGGAATCGATTTAAGTTCTGCATCGCCCTTCAGCCATTTCGTGACATCGAGGCCCGATACCTCCGGCAATTGTATATCCATGAGGATCAGGTCCGGTTTTTCACGGCGTGCGATCTCCATGACATCCAGCCCGTTGCGGGTTTCGATCGTGCCGATTCCATGCGCCTCCAGCAGATCATGAAATAGCTTCATGTTCAGTTCATTGTCTTCGACGATGAGGACGGTTTTGCTCATGGCGGGTTTGTTAAATCCTTCTATCTCCAGCGAAATGCTATCAGTGAAGTGGTTTCCAAAGTGTTAATGCGAATAAGAGATTCATGGAAATTTACAGCCGTTCCTACGGTTTTGCCGGCCGCGACGGTGCGGGAGCGCAGGAATCAGCCGCAGCACGTTCTAGTGAGATGAGTTTTTGCGTGACCGAAAAATCATCATATTCAATGAGCATATCGGAAATTATGCCGTTATCGTGGAAAACAAGGCTCATTTCATAGTCCGCCTTCTCTTCACGGCTGGCCTCCGGGAAAACCGCCATACGTACATTCCACGCTCTTCCGCCCAGCAGGCCTGCATCTATCTTGTCCCCCTTCACGATATCGGAAGGTTCGACAGCACGGCCGATCACACTATTGATCTCGATGGGCCCTTCTTCATCGCTGCCGTCAAATACCGGTGCGGCGTAAAACTTTTCACCGGCCTTCGCTTTGCGAATGAGTTCGATCGTATGGGCAACAGGAAACAGCGTTCCGGGCTTCAGATCGAATTTCAAACCATCGGGGCTGCGGAAAACGGCCTTGCCACCCGCTGCGCCCGTATCGGCATGGCCGCGGATTTCTTGATACATTTCTCCATCGCGTTTGCGGCGGGATGTGTAATCGAAACGTGCGCCGTCAAGGCTTTCGTATGTTGAAAAGTCGGATGCAATGCGCATGCCCGGCCCGTCTGCGTAATCATATTTCAGGGTAAAATCATGGTCGGTCACCCACGCGTTGCATGATTTTTTCCATTCATAGGTCATCTTGCCGCGGATATTGATGATCTGCGATCCGCTATGCGTGGCCACAAGATCGATATCATAGACGGCCTTATGCGGTGCCAACGCCTTGGCGATGGAATCCACCGCCGCGGTCGCTCCTTGAAACGGCGTCAGGGAAATGGCAGCACACAACAGGGCACAGGCGGAAAATTTCATCAGGGACGCCGAACTTTCATGAGGTTGCGGTATAAAAGCCGATTGTAATGCATGACGGGCCCATCCGGAAGGAAATATTAACCAATTCAACGGCAAAGCTTGCCCGCCCCTGCTCAATTTTTCCCTGTGACACAACGGCCCACCCACCGGCACATCTCTCGCAAAATTATATCCAACACACTGTTTTTGTTCAATATTCCATCTCGCGCCGGACTGGCACGACATTCGCACCGTGATATTCGGAGTAAGCGGCAAGAAACTGCCGCGCATTTTGGAAAAGGCCGGTGGAGCGGCCGGTAAGGGTGAATATGCAGGATATGATTGAAACCGCACTGGTTCCGAATTTCGGCAAGCACAAGGGTGCTATCCTTGGGCTGCGCAGGGACGATGATTCCGATGCGGGCCACAAATGGTGGAACGCTTTGACCACCAGCGCGACTGTCATCAAATATCTTTGCGGCGTTGTGGATCATGCGCAGGCCCGCATCCACGAATTGGAAGAACGGATTGCAACACTGGAATCGCTCGCGACCACTGATGAACTGACCGCCCTTCTCAACCGCCGCGGGTTCATGGATGCGTTTGCCAAGGAAATGGACCGCACCAATCGTGGCCACAGCGAAGGCGGCCTTTTGATCATGGTCGATCTCGACAATTTCAAAACCATCAACGATACCTATGGCCATCAGGCAGGCGATGCCGCGCTGCGCCTTGCCGCGAAAACATTGTCGGGCGATATCCGCACCATGGATTCCTGCGCCCGTCTTGGCGGCGATGAATTCGTTCTGCTGCTCGCCAATACGGAACGCTCAAAGGCCCTGACCCGCGCGCAGAACATGATCCGCAAGATGAACACGATGACGCTTGTCTGGCATGGCACCGAAATTCCGGTGCGTGCAAGCCTTGGCCTGAAGGATTACAAAGCCGGTGACAATACAGACGCCATTTTCGGCGAAGCCGATGAACGGCTCTACACCGTTAAACGTGCCACCAAAACCAAAAAGAAAGGATGCGCCATTCCTGTAAAGGAAGCCATTTGATATGAAACAGAATTCGCGTAATCGAAGAAATTTGCAGCGGCAGGAGGCGCAAGAAGCGAAGTGTACAAACTAGTACACGAGCGCCGCAGCAACACTCTGCCGATGTAAATTGCGAAGATTATACCGTCTGCCGCCCCTCCCCAACCGTGAACCCCAAGGCAGACGATTAGGCCCGGTATCGCCCCCATCGATACCGGGCCGTCCTTTTTGGAAGCGTCATTGCGGGGAGCGCATAGCGCGACGCGGTAATGACGAAGGGGGCTTTTAGTCGTCCAAAAACAACGATATCCTATCTCCATGGACCAACCCGTTCTCATCGCCTTTGCCGTATGCGCCTTTGCCGCCCTTGCCACCATTCTGGGGGCCGCTGTTTTATTCAACGTAAAGGAACCGCATCCGCGCCTTCTCTCCTTCGGCCTTGCGTTCGCAGCGGGCGCGATGGTTTATATCTCCCTCGTTGAAATTTTCGTGAAATCACAAAATGCGTTCGGCGGCGTGATGGAAGACAAGGGCGCGTATGGTTTTGCAACGCTCGCCTTCTTTGCGGGCGTTGTGCTTATCGCCGCGCTCGACCGCCTTGTGCCAAATCCGCATGCGGCATTGGGCGATGACCACGCGCATGACAAACAACAGATCGCGCGGGTGGGATTGATGGCCGCGCTCGCCATCACCGCCCACAATTTCCCCGAAGGCATGGCAACCTTTTTTGCAACGCTCGATGATCCCGTGGTCGGCGCTCCGCTCGCCGCCGCGATCGCCATTCACAACATCCCGGAAGGCGTGAGCATCGGCCGCCACGTCACGATCAACGAAGGCGTGTTCA
>CBFGQF010000156.1:0-4420 GCA_965650865.1 uncultured Alphaproteobacteria bacterium
CCCGCCTCTTCAAACTCCAGATCGGCGGCGGCCTTGCGCATATCGCTTTCCAGTTTTTTGATATGCCGTTGGAACGCGGCGGGATTGGCAAGTGCCTCCTGCTCCTCCTCCGCAAGGCCCATGATCGCGCGCTCCACCTCCACATGGTCGGCGCGTTCGAACACGGAATGCAAAACATCACTGATATTCTTTTTCACGCTCGCCGGTGTGATGCCGTTGGCAATGTTATACGCCTTTTGCTTTTCACGGCGGCGGTCGGTTTCGTCAATCGCGGCCTGCATCGATTTCGTCACGGAATCCGCATATAAAATCACGCGGCCATCGAGGTTCCGCGCAGCGCGGCCGATGGTCTGGATCAGCGAGGTGCGGGAGCGCAGGAACCCTTCCTTATCCGCATCGAGGATGGCCACCAGCATACATTCGGGGATATCAAGCCCCTCACGCAACAAGTTGATGCCGACCAGCACATCGAATTCGCCCATGCGCAGATCACGCATGATTTCGATGCGTTCCAGCGTGTCGATGTCGGAGTGCATATAGCGAACGCGCACACCGTTTTCATCGAGATATTCCGTGAGCGCCTCTGCCATCTTTTTCGTCAGCGTGGTAACAAGGACGCGCCCGCCCTTTTCCGCGACGATCTTGCATTCGGACATCAAATCATCGACCTGATGTTCCGTCGGGCGGATTTCGACGGGCGGATCGATGAGGCCCGTGGGGCGCACCACCTGCTCGGCGAAATCACCGCCTGTTTGTTCCAGCTCATACGGCCCGGGCGTCGCGGAGACATAGATGATCTGCCCGCGCAGCGCATTGAATTCCTCGAACTTCAGCGGGCGGTTGTCAAGCGCGGCCGGCACACGGAAACCATATTCGACCAATGTGGTCTTCCTCGCGCGGTCGCCGTTATACATCGCGCCCAGTTGCGGCACCATGACGTGGGATTCATCGAGGATAATGATCGCGTCTTTCGGGAGATATTCAACCAACGTCGGCGGCGCCTCTCCCGGCGCACGGCCCGTGAGATAACGTGAATAATTTTCAATGCCGGGGCACACGCCGGTCGCCATCAGCATTTCGATATCGAACTGCGTGCGTTGTTGCAGGCGCTGGGCCTCCAGCAATTTTCCCTCGCGTTCGAAGTAAGCCACTTGTTGTTTCATATCGTGCTGGATTTGCTTGATCGCCTGCGCCATCGTAGGTCCTGGCGTGATATAGTGGCTGTTCGCATATATGCGCACGCCGTCCAGCTTTCCCTGTTTCTCACCCGTCAGCGCGTCGAATTCGACAATCTCTTCCACCTCATCCCCGAACAGGGAGAAGCGCCATGCGCTGTCCTCCATGTGGCTTGGGAACAATTCCACCGTATCGCCGCGCACGCGGAAACTGCCGCGCTCGAAGCTTAAATCATTGCGTTTGTATTGCAGCGTGATTAGCTTGCCGATCAGTTCCTGCCGGTCCATGCGGTCGCCGCGGCGGATATCGACTGTCATCGCCTGATAATCTTCCTTCGACCCGATACCGTAGATACAGGAGACGGAGGCGACGACGATCAAATCCTTACGCTCGAAAATCGCGCGGGTGGCGGCGTGGCGCATCCGGTCGATCTGTTCGTTGATGGAGCTGTCCTTTTCGATATAGGTATCGGTGCGCGGGACATAGGCCTCCGGCTGGTAATAATCGTAGTAGGACACGAAATATTCCACCGCGTTATCGGGGAAGAAGGCTTTCATCTCGCCATAGAGCTGCGCCGCGAGGGTTTTGTTGGGCGCGAGGATCAGCGCGGGGCGCTGTGTTTCCTGAATGACATGCGCCATCGTGAAGGTCTTGCCTGAGCCCGTCACGCCGAGCAGCACCTGATCCGTCAAGCCTGCCTCCAGCCCTTCGACCAGCTTTTTGATTGCCGCGGGCTGATCGCCCGAGGGTTTGAAGTCCGAGTGGATTTTAAAGGGCGGCGAGCTTTCCATGGGGGTGGCTGCCGCGGCATTGATTTCGACCATTCCGCGCATCCGTTATATATAGTGTGACGTGAACAAATTGGCAACACCCGTTGACATATGGCAAAGCGGCGGATAGGGTTTTGCCAGTCCACAGGAGTTTTCTATGTCCGATACCAAACCAACGATGAACCGCCGCGTTTTACTGGGCCAACTAGCCTATAGTCTTGCAGGAGCGGTTGTCCTCGGCCCCACCATGAGCAAATGCATGCGCGATGAATGGATGGCCGTGTCGATGGATTTGATAGAAAGCACGCGCGATACCCTGCCGGAAAATCTACCCGACCATAAAATCGAACAGGGCCTTAACGATTATTATGAGCAAAATATCCACCCCACAACCAAACGACTGACCACCGCGCTGGGCGGGATGATCGGTTATTTCAGCGCGAACGCCGTGGAAAAACCCATGCCGGAACCAGACATCTATTAGGCCGAAGAACCGGATTAAATCATCCGCAAATCATTCTGCGGGTGTTTGATGCAATGATCGAGACGTTCGGTAATTTCCCCGATTTTTTCAATTTCCCCCGACAGATCGTTGCGGCCGATACGAATATCCGTATCGAACCGGTCATAGAGTGCATCGACAACACGGTCTTTGTGTTCACCGGAAAATTCCATGCCCATTGATTGAAAGGCCGCCTGCACCGAGCGGATCCGGTGTTCCGCCAAAAACGCGCCCTTGCACAGGTCATCCGCCAGCCTGTGCGTCAGGCGCGATTGTGTTCCCATGATATAGGCGGCGTCATACATTCCCATATCGATATGACGGGAAATACGATTGAACCCACCGACGATGCCGCGGGCATAAGTGGAATCGAATTCCGTGATCGCACGGTGATGAATATCGCGGACGGCCGCCGCGACTTCCGTAGGGACTTCTTGCGCCCCGTCCAGCGCCATACCGAGAAAGGCACCCTGAACCTCCAACACAAAACGCAGATCCAAAGGTTTATCAAGCGTGGCCGGCATTACCGGCGCATAGGCCGCAGGCAGTTTCTGGGCCACAAAGTAAAACATATCGATAAGGTACATAGATTCACACCCGGTCATTGGCGGGCCGCCGCTGGCCCAATATTGCGGATAAATAGGCGAGATTCCGCCCGCCCGTCAAATAAATTGTTATGGATTTTAAGGGGCGATTTTGTGCTATAGTGGCAAACCTGCCACCCCCTAGCCCACCCCTTGATACACTCCATGCGCAACGCCGATATCAGCCCCTGTTTTTCCGATCTTTTGCACGACCTGAAAAAGGCGCCGGAACGCACATTGTTCGAAGGTGACATCAAAAACGCGATTGCCGGATTGGAGCACAATTACACAAACACGGGTGATTTGATCGAGGCCGTGCAGCAGGCCGTGCGGATGGTAACAGCCCGGCATGCGGGGCTTTTAAACAACCACGGTTTCCGCGAAGGCATGGACCAGCATAAACCAAAAAGCTGGAAAGACTATACGCCCCTTAAAACCGATATCCCTAAGCAGGAAGAACTGGGCAAGAGATTGTTCAACATTCCACAAGGGTTTGAAAATCCCTTTGCAGTCGTGATTATCGGCGAAGGTGCCAATCATATCGCGCGGCCTTTGATTGAACGATTGAAAGACGAGCGCATCCCGTTCCTGATCCGCGTAGCGGATGAGACCTTCATGCGCCTTGTTCTGAACCATATCGACGATGCGGGCATGAAATCATACGGGGCATGGTATTTACGCATGAATGAACCCGTCACGCACCGATGCGTCGCCATGCCTAACGCGACCGCAGCAAGCCCGGTGCCCGACAACAAAGAGCGTGCAAAACAATTCAGCAAGATCATAGAACCGATTGCCAAGCGCGGATTGAGCGGACAGGTGATGTTCACCCTGACCTATTTCCCGACCGAAATTGATGCCGAGATCGACGGCATCCCCTATGACGATTACCTGAACCTTTATTTCGAGATGTGCGACCAGCCGGATAAATGGATCGAGGCAGCAAACGAGGTTCTGATCACCAAACTGGAAAAAGCCTCCACGGTGCGCTTCACAAACAAAGAGGGCACGGATATTTCGATGAGCCTGATCGACACCGACGGGCGCCATTTCACCTTTGCCAACAGCCAGACGAAGAAAAATATCCCTGGGTCCGAAGTATTCAGCGCGCCGCGCCGTGATTCCATCAACGGCAAAATCGTTTCCAAAGGCCGTTTCATGCCAAAGGGCAGCAAAGACAGCCTGATCGAAGATTTGACCATGGTGTTCAAGGATGGACAGATTGTCGAATTCGACGCCGCCAAGGGCCGCGAGAATTTTGAGGAATTTTTAAACCGCCACCCGAACAACCGTTATGTCGGCGAACTGGGCATCGGCACCAACCCGCATTTAAAACGCCACGTGGCAAATGGATTGCTGGTCGAAAAAGTCAGCAGCTCATTCCACCT
>CBFGQF010000157.1:0-4375 GCA_965650865.1 uncultured Alphaproteobacteria bacterium
TGCACGGCGGTCCACATTCGGGTGTGTGCGGGAGGCATCCTTGACTGTTTCAAAGAGTGACCCGAGCCAACCTTTTTGTTTCGCATCGAGTTTGTCATGATTAAATCCGGGTTCTGATTCCAGATGCTTGCGGCGGATTTTTTCGAGTGCAGAGCTAAGGGCCTCGGGATCGCCCGTTAGTTCGGCCGCCAGCCTGTCGGCCTGAAATTCATTACGGCGCGAATAACGCTTTTGAATGAAATTCATCCCCTCCCGCGTGGCAAAGGAAATGCCTTCGGCCACCAGCATATCCGGCGCGGCAAAGGCGACGGATAATCCCGCAACAAATCCGCTGCGGATATATTTCTTCCACACCGCCATCTTTGCCTTGTCCTTGTCTTCTTCCAGGTCCATGCCTCTTATCTTTGCGATGGCACCGCTTGTGGCATCTGTCAACCCGTTCGCCAAAAGGTAAAGCCCTATATTCTTGAAGCTTATGACCACCGTGACGAATTTATTGAGCCCGGCGAGAATCATACCTGCGCCCGTTAACCAGCCGAGCGCCATACGCCGGTCCATATGGCCCGCGGCCAGATGCCCGATTTCATGTGCGACCACGCCTTTCAACTCCTGTTCATCAAGCGTTTCGACGAGCGGGTTGTTGAGCACGACATTGCCGTGACTGTTTTGAAAGGCGAACGCGTTCGCATGCCTGTTGAACGTTGTGCGCAGGAACCCGCGATAGCCGGAATGTTTGGATTTTCCGGTCAGGTGTTCCAGCGCCTCTTGTAACTGTTCATCCACAGGATCGCGTTTTGGCATGATCAGGACATCGGGAACGTCCTTCAATCCCGCAACTGTCGCAAATCTGGAAACCCAGCCCGTCACCATACTCTGCCGATTTTTGTCATAATAGAAATCGGCTTTTTGTCCGGGTGTCATATATGGATGGTGTTTGTTCTCAAGGACGTGCTCTTCCCTCTCCTTATCGATCGCGTCCTGCAATTCCCGCTTTACAAGCGGGACGAGGCCGAGCTGCATCGCCGCCGTCAAACCGACAGCGATACCACCAAGGACAACCGGGGCACCGAGAAGCGTAAATACGCCCGCGGTTGCCGCGCCTGCCAGACCGAAATGAAGAAGAAAATTTGCATCGTCCTTAAGGGTGTTGACCCTTAAAGGTTTCATTTTCTCTCCCTGTTTGACGCTTCTTGTTTTTGTGTGTGCGCCTATGTTCCACCATACAGAAACGGGCAAAAAAATCAATGATTTTTGAAACGGGGCGCGGGTGGAACACTTGCTTCGGCGCAAGGAATTCGCTATTAAAGATCATGACACGCACAGCATTGGATTTGATTCCCCAACCCACCGCAGCCCATGACCGCATCCTGATTCTCGACTTCGGATCGCAGGTGACGCAACTGATTGCCCGCCGTCTTCGTGAGCTTGGCGTCTATTGCGAGATATGGCCCTATAACACCGCCGATGAAGGGCGCGTGAAGGACTTCAATCCAAAGGGGATCATATTCTCCGGCAGCCCGTGCAGCGTCTATGCCGATGATGCGCCTCATGCCCCCACATATATATATGACCTTGGCTTGCCTATTTTTGGCATTTGCTATGGCCAGCAGGTGATGGTGCATCAACTGGGCGGCGTGGTGAAAGGCGGGGACGTTCGCGAATTCGGCCGCGCTTATGTCGATGTGCTGGAAGACTCACCGCTCTTCAAGGGCGTTTGGGCCAAAGGCGCGCACGAGCAGGTGTGGATGAGCCATGGTGACCATGTCACCCACATTCCGGCCGACTTCCGCGTTGTCGCCAGATCCGAAGGTGCGCCGTTTGCCATCATTGCCAACGATGAAAAGAAAATCTATGGCGTGCAGTTTCACCCGGAAGTGATGCATACGCCGCACGGTAAGGAATTGCTCAAGAATTTTACACATAATATATGTGGCTGTTCCGGGGACTGGACCATGGCGGCCTTCCGCGAGGAATCGATTGCCAAGATCCGTGCGCAAGTGGGGGGTGCCAAGGTGATCTGCGGCCTTTCCGGTGGCGTTGATTCATCCGTGACGGCTGTCCTCCTCCATGAGGCCATCGGTGACCAGCTTACCTGTATTTATGTGGACACAGGGTTGATGCGGGCGGGGGAGAGCGAACAGGTCGTGACCATGTTCCGTGATCATTATAATATCCCCTTGATCCATGAAGACGCCTCCGAACTCTTCCTTGGCGAACTCGAAGGCGTCACCGACCCCGAAACCAAGCGCAAAACAATCGGCAAGCTCTTTATCGATGTGTTTGATAAATGCTCACGCGAAGTGGGCGGTGCGGAATTTTTGGCGCAGGGTACACTATACCCCGATGTCATCGAATCGGTCTCTGTCACCGGCGGGCCGTCGCAGACGATCAAATCCCACCACAATGTCGGCGGCCTGCCCGATTATATGAAGCTGAAACTGGTCGAGCCGATGAGGGAATTGTTCAAGGATGAGGTGCGTGCGCTGGGCCGTGAACTGGGTATGCCCGAAGACTTCATCGCCCGCCATCCGTTCCCTGGCCCCGGCCTTGCCATCCGCATCCCGGGCGAGATCACGCGCGAGAAGCTGGAGATCTTGCGCAAGGCGGATACGATCTACCTCGAAGAAATCCGAAGCGCCGGTTTGTATGATTCGATCTGGCAGGCCTTTGCCGTCCTGTTGCCGGTCAAAACGGTCGGCGTGATGGGGGATGAACGCACCTATGACCATGTCTGCGCCATCCGCGCCGTGACCTCGACCGACGGGATGACGGCGGATTACTACCCGTTCCCGCATGATTTCCTCGGCCGAGTCGCCACCCGCATCATTAATGAGGTGCGCGGCATCAACCGCGTCGTCTATGACATCACATCCAAACCGCCGGGAACGATCGAGTGGGAGTAATCCCATGCATATGATCGCCTATATAAGTGATTGCAGCCTTGCAGACAATCAGCTGGACAAGGTGATTGCGGATATTGTTGCAACCGCAAAAAAAGAGAACCCGTGGCATCGCATAACCGGCGTTCTTTTCTACGTGCATGGGAAATTCTTACAAATCATCGAAGGTGATGAGCAAGAACTGCGCCAGTTAATGAAGAATATCGAGGCTGATAATCGCCACCGGAACGTCGATTATCTGATAGACACTCCTGTTCAGGACCGTGGCTTTGGAAGCTGGAACATGGATAGTTTTAATCTGGATGATGGCGCAACAATCGATGCGCAGATCTTAAAAGACCTAACCAAAGCCTTTGAGAAAAGTTTGGTTCCGAGATCGGATGCCTTGCTTTACTACTACCGCACTTTGTTGCGTCGTAAAGATGATTGATGCCACCCTGTGAATGGGTCTTATGATGAACGAAGGTTGGCATGCGGCAATAGCCTTGTATGATCAGACTGTGACTCTTTCGCCACACCTCAAAATTTTTGTTAACGCATTCTAGAAAATATTTTGTTTATATGAAATTTGAGTTACACTGATTCGCGAGTACTTCTACTTGTCCAAAATACTTTCTTAACTTTTATCTGAGACTATCATCAGAGAAAATTTCTCACGAAGGAGATGGAGACTATCATGGCTACGCCAAAGAAAAAGAAACCTGCCGCTATGGCAACATCTGTTGTAAAAAAGACAGCCGCCAAGAAAAAGCCGGCTGCCAAAAAGAAACCTGCTGCTAAAAAAGCCGCTGTTAAGAAAACAGTGAAAAAAGCTGTCAAAAAGCCAGCCGCTAAAAAGACAGTGAAGAATACAGCTGCTAAGAAAACAGTGAAGAAAGCCGTCAAAAAGACAGCTGCCAAGAAAACTGTTGCTAAGAAAAAGCCAGCTGCCAAGAAAACGGTGAAAAAAGCCACAAAGGCCAAAGTCGTGAAAAAAATCACGAAAAAAGCCCCGGCTAAGAAGCCAGCTGCCAAGAAAAAAACGACAGCAAAGAAATAATTTAGTGCCGGCTCATGCCGGCTCTTGATGTTTCAAGCGCCCGTGCCTTCTTTAAGGTGCGGGCGTTTTCTTTGCGGCAGGAATTCCGGATGGGCCCTTGCTCCCGCACGGCAAACGTCATATTATGACCATAGTTGGCGGTCATTTATAGTCCCTCCTTCGTCAACATTTTCCGTTTAAGGCATTTTTAACATGGCGTTTGACGCAAATAATTTATGGGGCAGATTCCGGAATTGGGCGTCCGGTCTGGCAACAACGGTCAAAGGGTTCGGCCATGGCATGCCAAAAGCCGTGTCCGAAGGACTGCTCCGCCTGCCGCCCCCGCGTAAACCGGATGATATCCCGAACACAAAACAGTACGAGGAGCATTCATCGGCCGCCTATATGGACCTTAAGATGCGTTTTCGCGATATCGGGCGGATGAACGCAATTGTCG
>CBFGQF010000158.1:0-4348 GCA_965650865.1 uncultured Alphaproteobacteria bacterium
CTCGTGGCCTCCGCGTTCGTCAATGGCGGACCGGGCGCCGGTGCCGGAACAGGTTGGACGGTTTATCCGCCGCTTTCCAGCATTCAGGGCCATGCAGGTCTATCCGTCGATATGGCGATCTTCGCGCTTCACCTTGCGGGCGCAAGCTCCATCCTCGGCGCGGCCAACTTCATCACGACTGTCTTCAACATGCGCGCCCCCGGCATGACATTGCACAAAATGCCGCTCTTCGTCTGGGCGATGCTTGTGACGGCGTTCCTGCTGGTCCTCGCGGTTCCCGTTCTCGGCGGCGCGATCACGATGCTTTTGACCGACCGTAATTTCGGCACGGCCTTCTTCAACCCGGAAGGCGGCGGCGACCCGATCCTGTTCCAGCATTTGTTCTGGTTCTTCGGCCACCCGGAAGTGTACATCATGATTTTGCCGGCCTTCGGTATCATCTCCCATATCGTATCCACCTTCTCGAAAAAGCCGATCTTCGGTTATCTCGGCATGGCATACGCGATGGTGGCGATCGGTTTCGTCGGCTTTATCGTGTGGGCGCACCACATGTATACAACCGGTATCTCCGTCAACACGCAGGCCTACTTCACGGCGGCCACATTGATCATCGCGGTGCCGACAGGCGTCAAGATCTTCTCGTGGATTGCGACCATGTGGGGCGGCTCGCTCACGTTCCAGACACCAATGCTCTGGGCGCTCGGCTTTATCTTCCTCTTCACGGTGGGCGGTGTAACGGGCGTTGTTCTTGCGAACGCGGGTATGGATACATCGCTTCATGACACATACTATGTCGTGGCGCATTTCCACTATGTTCTCTCGCTCGGCGCGGTCTTCGCGCTGTTTGCCGGTTACTATTACTGGGCCGGAAAGATGTGGGGACGTCAATATCCGGAATGGGCGGGTAAGCTGCATTTCTGGACAACCTTTATCGGCGTGAACCTCGTGTTCTTCCCGCAGCACTTCCTCGGCCTGCAAGGTATGCCGCGCCGTTACGTGGACTACCCCGCTCCGCCGGTTCCTGCCGAAATGCAGGGCGTGTTCATCAACCCGATCGAAAAGATCAAGTGGATCATGGCGAACCAGGACTATGGTTACCACCTGTTCAACTATATCTCGACGCTCGGTGCCTATCTCACAGGGATTGCCGTTGTGATGTTCATCCTGATCGCGCTGTGGACAGCCTTCTTCGGCCGCCGCGTCGGCGCGAATTACTGGAACGTCCAGCCGCAAACCATGACACTGGAATGGACGCTGCCCTCCCCGCCGCCGTTCCACCAGTTCGATATCCAGCCGAAAGTGAACTAGGCTGGCAACCCATTAAAAAACCCCCGCGAAATGCGGGGGTTTTTTTATAAATAAAACTGCCTTTATTCGCAGACTTTCACCTGATTGCGGCCATTGTTCTTGGCGTAATAAAGCGCATCGTCCGCGCGTTTGATCAGGACTTTGCCGTCCACTTCGTCTGCCGGATAGCAAGTGGCAACGCCAAAGCTCATGGTCACATTCACCAAATTGTCATCGGCCACGATCGTGTCCGCCATAATTTTCTGGCGAATACGATCAACGGTTTCGAATTCCGTGCCGGGCTTGCAATCGGTCAGGAAAATCAGGAACTCTTCCCCGCCAACGCGGCCGAGGATGTCTTCGCCGCGGATGGATTCCAGCAACTTTCCGGCCACATACGCGATCACCGCATCGCCTGCCGGATGCCCGTATGTATCATTGATTTTCTTGAAATGATCGATATCGCACATCACCACGGTGAAAGGCGCTTTGTTGCGTTGCGCGATGCTCCATTCCTTTTCCATCAATTGCTCTGTCCCGCCCCTGTTCCACAGACGGGTGAGAGGGTCGACCAGCGCCAGTCTTTTGGCCTCGCTCAACTCCTCGATCAGCATTTGTTCGGATTTCGACAGATTGCTGAGCTTTAATTCCGTTTCAAGAATGGCGGCCAGATCACGCAACGCGGCAAGTTGATCCGGCGTCATATCACGTGGTTTTGTATCGATTGCACACAATGTGCCTATCGGCATGCCGCCCGGTGTGTGGACAGGGCATCCGGCATAAAAACCGATATCCAAAATTTCACCTGTTACAAACGGATTGTCATGAAAACGCTGATCTTTCTTGGCATCAGGCACCAGAAGCATGTCACGTTCCAAAATAGCATGCGTGCAAATAGCGGGTTCCAACGGCGCGTTGACAGCCTTCAACCCTTGTATCGATTTGTAATGCTGGCGGTCTTCATCAATCAGATTGAAAATTGCGATCGGCACATCCATGAGCCGGCATACCAGGCGCGTAATACGTTCGAATCGTTCTTCAATCGGAGTGTCGAGCAATCCGGCGGATTTAAGCTCGGTGAGTCGTTGTTGTTCCTGCGGATATGAGGGCGCTGAAATCATGGATTTTTTCCGTCTTTTAGTAAGGGTAAGGGTTTAAAATTTAAAATTTCTGAAAAATTTTTCAACTTTTAGTTAATTTGCATACGCCATCAATAGCGATAAACCTTGCGAAGCGGCGGCTTATTTGCTTTGCTTTTGCCTATGATCAAACCGCTTGCCGACCAGTTATTTGAAGAAGCGCTTCGCGCCAGAACCCGCGTTTATCAGGCGGGGGATGCAACGCCGTTACAGGAATTATCCGGCCATGACGGGGATTACCGCCTGTTCATCAAGCGCGAGGATCTGGGGCCGATCAACGCCTATAAATGGCGGGGCGCGTATAATGCGGTGGCCGTTTATCATGAAAAAACAGGATGCAAAACAATCGTTGCGGCATCCGCCGGAAACCATGCGCAGGGCGTGGCCCTTGCCGCAAAAAAACTTGGGCTAAAGGCCAAAATCTTCATGCCGCTCTCGGCACCTGCGATGAAACAGAACGCCGTTAAAAAACACGGCGGCGAACATGTCGAAATTATCCTGCATGGCGATTCGTATAATGATTCCGCGGCAGAGGCGAAGAAGTACGTCGAAAAGCACAACTCCGTTTACATCCACCCGTTCGATGATTTGTACACAATGGCCGGGCAGGCGACGATTGCGGATGAGATTATGCTCTCCGGCACCGGCCCGTTCGATTATGCCTTTTTGCAAATCGGCGGCGGCGGCATGGCAGGCGCGGTGGCCGCGTGGCTGAAACTCCACAACCCGAACATCAAAGTGATCGGCGTTGAAGGCGTAGACCAGGCCTGCATGAAAACGTCGATCGAAGCGGGCGAACCCGTAACATTATCATCCGTTGATACGTTTTGCGATGGCACCGCCGTCACGCGTCCCGGCGATTTGACGTTCGAAATTTGCCGCAAATATATCGATGCCTATATCACCGTGACAAACGAAGAAGTTTCGGGCGCGATTCAAAGAATGTGGGATGCGGGCCGCGTGGTGCCGGAACCATCCGGCGCGATGGGCCTTGCGGGTTTGCTGCAATATGCGAATACCTACGCCGATGAGGTGCGGGGCAAAAAACTGCTCTGCGTTTTGTCCGGCACCAATATGGATTTTTCAAAACTGACGCAGATTGCGCAGCGGTCGGCCATCGGTTCTCAAGGGCGGCGTTATCTGCGGTTTCATATCGGCGAAGAAAAAGGTGGGATGCTTGCGTTGCTCGACAAGTATTTCAAAGACGTGAGCGTATCCGAATTCCTCTATGGCAAAATCCATGAGAGCGAGGCGTGGCCGGTGATAGCCTTGGAGGCCGCAGACCCCGCGAAGATGGAAAAACTGGACCAGAGCCTGCAAAAAGCGAATGTCGAATTCGAGGATGTCACGCTCGACCCCGACACACGGTATCGCATCATCAATTACAATCCGGCCCTGATGAAGGATCCGATATTGATGCATATCCATTTCCCGGAGCGCAAAGGCGCGTTGCGCGATTTCATGCGCAAAATTTCCGGCGTCGCCAATGTCTGCTATTTCAACTACGCCTATTCCGGCGAAGCGATCGGCCGTGCCATCATGGGGTTTGAATTCGACAATATTGAAGCCCGCGAAAAATTTTTGGGAATGATCGACGACACGGTCGTCACCTGCCGCCCCGTCGATGAAGCGGCGGCAAAACGGATTCTAGCCCTTTGAGTAGGGCCGGTGGTCCGGCGGGGGGTGTTTTTGCCTGTATTACAAGGCGTTTTGGGTGGTTTGGTTTCGTTCGGATAACATAGAAAGAATGTGGGCGCCCACACCGTAGGTGTGTTGCCGACTGTCAAAAATTTGTCCCTACCAGCATGTTCAAGCGCACGCGCCGCGGTTTTACGGGGTCTTTGAACCTATGTCGTTCGAACCGGTTCGATGAAGACAACATGCCATAGGGCCCCAAGACTGTCAAGGAAAATATTCCTATA
>CBFGQF010000159.1:0-4348 GCA_965650865.1 uncultured Alphaproteobacteria bacterium
CAATTTTACGGTCGCGCAAATGGAAGAGGCGCGCAAAATTTCCGGCGGAAAGATCTGCAACAATCAGGTGGAATACCATCCATACCTGAGCCAGAAGCCCGTTTTGAATTTCACGCAAAAGAACGAGATGGTTCTGACGGCCTATTCTCCGGTTGCCCGCGGCAAGGCCATCAACGATACCAAACTCAAAGAGATCGGCATGAAATACGGTAAGAGCGCCGGGCAGGTGACGCTTCGCTGGCTGGTGCAACAAGACAATGTCGCGGCTATTCCCAAATCGGCAACGCCGGACAATATCAAGGCCAACATGGATATTTTCGATTTTGAACTCAGTGAGGATGACATGAAGGCCATTTTCGCCATGGGATCGGCAGATGGACGTCAGGTCAATCCGGACTTCGCGCCCCAGTGGGACATCGCTGCCTAATCACATTATTGTCATTGCGAGGAGGCCGTTAGGCCGACGCGGCAATCCAGCTTTCAATAGTTGCCAAGCTTTACCAAGCTGGATTGCTTCGTCACTGCGTTCCTCGCAATGACGGCTTAAAGTGAGGCAAGCATCCGCTCCGCCCGTTCAACATCTTCGGGGGAATCGATGCCCGCTTGCGCGCGGCCCAGATCAACGGCAATCGTCACGGTCTGAACCCATATGCCGTTTTCAAGCAGGCGGAGTTGTTCAAGGCCTTCCAGTTTTTCATACTTTCCTTGCGGGAGCGCGACAAAGCGTTTGAGGACATCGGCACGGAAACCATAAAGCCCGATATGTTGAAACACAGGCGAGAATTCCCCCGACTGTTTCAGTTTGTCTTCGCCGCGTATGGCAGGGAGAATGTTTTTAGAAAACCATAGCGCGCGGCCCGTTGCATCGGTGACGCACGTCGTGCCTGAAAAGGGCGTGATCTTCTTGCTTTCGCGAAGTTCGTCGAGTTCTTCCCAGCGCAGGTTGACGATCGGTGTAACCACCTCGTAATCAGGGTTGCTGATAAAGGCTTCCAGCATTTTGCGCGGCGCTTCCACCGGCGTAAAAGGCGCATCGCCTTGCAGCCCTAAAATGAAATCAAAGCCGCCGCCGAGCTTTGCCGATGCCTCGAGCACGCGGTCGGAACCGGTGGGGCAGTCTTTGGATGTTAAAACGCAGTCAACGCCGATTTCCGTGCAATGCGCCTCGATCCGATCATCTTCCGTTGCGACCGCGAGGGTAATATCGCGTAGACCCTTAGCCGCTTCACGCGCGACATCGACAACACGGGATAACATGGATTGTCCCGCAATCTTCACGAGCGGTTTTCCGGGGAAACGGGTGGAGCCGTAACGGGCGGGGATAATAATGGCTGTTTTCATGATGATGGCATTATAGCGGAGGGGCCGTTTGTTTGGAACTGTTTGTTTGAGGACTGGTTTGCAGGGGGAACCCCCAAAATTTCCAAGGAGAATGCAATGTCCAAGAAGATTGATAATTTTGAAGACCTGTTCTGTCATGAACTATCCGACCTGCGTAATGCCGAAATGCAATTAACCAAGGCCTTGCCGAAAATGGCAAAGGCGGCAAGCAACCCGGAACTAAAGGCGGGTTTCGAACAGCATTTACAAGAAACCGAGCAACAACTTGAAATTGTCAACCGCGTGTTCGAAATGATCGACATGAAGCCTGAGAACATCACTTGCGAGGCGATGAAAGGCCTTATCAAGGAAGGCGAGGAAGCGATTGACGAATTTGAAGAAGGCGCGCTTCGTGATGTTGCCCTGATCATTGCCGCGCAAAAGGTTGAGCATTACGAGATTTCCGGATATGGATCTGCGTGTGCCCTTGCTGAAAAGCTGGGATTCGATGACGCTGTTGTCGAACTGCGTAAAATCCAAGAGCAGGAATCCGCAACGGACGAGAAGCTGACAAAGGCTGCTATGACCATCAACGAGGAAGCCGCATCATTTGCCGATGCCGCTGAATAGTCGGGGGCATAGCCTGAATATAAAGCCGGATGGTTCGCCATCCGGCTTTTTTAAAGATTGCCGCCTGCACCCTTCACATAGGTGTCTTTGCACATGTCACGGATTTCGGCGGTGATGGAATAATTTTTTCCCGCCAGAGAAGACGCGAAAATTTCGCTGACGGCGGCGTGAAGGTTTTGCGCGGCGGCTTTCCGCACCTCAGGATCACGCGGCAGGATGGCCAGTTGAACATGGATGAACCCCTGTTCGCGCTCCCCATCCGAAACGCGGTAATCATCATGGGTGACGATGCGGCTTTTGATGTCCGTCATTCTAAAACTGTCATGCGTTGCGACGAGGGTTTCATGCAGTTTTTGTAAGACAGCCTGCGCGCTATCCGGCATGGAAATATTTGAAGATTTTTCGACGATGATATGCGGCATGTCTATAATTCCTAATTCGGGCGGGCAAACCATGTGTCACTGACCGATGGTGTCAGTGGCGATGTTTTATCCGGTCGTTGCAATTTTTTCCAATAGGCAACGTTGAAATGGTCGCTGTGCCATTGGGGGATCACGTAATATCCGGAAAGCAGAATGCGGTCGAGTGCGCGGCAGTGGGCGACAAGATCTTCGCGATTTTTGGCACGGATGATTTTTTCAATGATGTCGTCGACAGCCTTATCCTTGATACCGATATAATTGCGGCTGCCTTTGATGTCGGCCTTTTCCGAACCCCAGAAATCGCGTTGTTCATTGCCCGGTGAATCCGATTGCGGGATAGTCCCGATGGTCATGTCATAGTCAAAATCGTTGATGCGGTTTTGATATTGCGCAGGGTCGAGCACGCGGAAATTCGCGGCCACGCCGATGCGCTTCAGATTGGCGATGAACGGCAGAACCCACCGTTCGAACATCGGGTTTGAATCGATAATTTCAAATTTGAGGGGTACACCATCTTTAATCCGGATACCGTCGGGGCCGAGTTTCCATCCCGATTCGTCCAGAATTTGCGCAGCGGTACGCAGTGATTCCCGCACATTGCCGCTGCCATCATTTGTCGGGGGCTGATAGCGTGGACCGAAGACATCGTCTGGAATCTGTCCGCGATAGGATTCAAGGATTTTAAGCTCTGCGCCTCTGGGCGGGGCGTCCGGCGCGGCGAGATCCGAATTTTCGAAATAGCTGTTGGTGCGTGTGTATTGGCCATAGGCGAATTGTTTGTTCGACCATTCGAAATCGAAGGCGTAGGCGAGGGCCTTTCGCACATTCACATCGGCAAAGGCGGGGCGGCGGATATTATAGAGGAAGCCCTGCATCCCTGCGGGGCGGGCATGCGGCAATGCCTCTTTGATGATCCGGCCATCACGCACGGCCGGCGCGTCATAGGCGGTTTCCCAAAGTTTGGCCGTGTTTTCCAGGCGGTAGTCATATTGACCCGCGAGGAATGCCTCGAGCGCCACATTGTTGTCCTTGTAATAATCGATGACGATCTCGTCGAAGTTATTGCGTCCACGGTTGATCGCCAAATCCTTGCCCCAGTAATTGGGGTCACGGACATAGGTGATCGAACGGCCCGGCGCGATGGTGCCAACCTTATAAGCACCATTACCAAGCGGCGGGATCAACGTCGTGTTGCCAACGTCACGCCCGCCTTCAGTCCAGTAATGTTTTGGCAAGACCACGAGTTGGGAAAGGATCAATGGCAGTTCCGCATTGTCGTTGTGCGAAAAACGGAAGATGACGCGGGCGGGGGATGTTGCCTCTACCGATTTCACATCGCCGTAATAGGCCTTGAAGAAGGGGGCGCCTTTTTCGATCATTTCATTGAAAGTCCAGACAACATCATCCGCCGTGACCGGTTTTCCGTCGGCCCATTTTGCCTCGGGGCGCAGATTAAAGGCGACCCATGAATTGTCGGCAGGGCGTTCGATGGTTTCGGCGAGAAGACCGTACATCGAAAACGGTTCATCCATGCTTTGTTCCATCAGGGCGTCATACAACATACTCTGCCCCAGATAGGTCATGCCCGCGGCGGGGCTGCCTTTGATGATAAAGGGGTTCAGGGAATCGAACGTGCCGATGGAATGGATTTTGAGCGTGCCGCCTTTTGGCGCGTCCGGATTCGTATAATCCATGTGCGTGAAGCCGGGTTTGTATTTCACATCGCCATGCATGGCGATGGAAGGCTGGGGCGTCGCGGTCTGCGCGAAGGATAGGGCAGGGAAAACCAGAAGGACAACAAGGGCGGGGATGAATTTCAGCATACTCCCTGTTTACCGCGAAAAATGGTTGTTAACCAGTAATTTTGGCCGACTTATATTCATATTAACTTTTTGTTAAATGTTTATATGTAAATACATGACTGTGGTTGTGGGAACCATATTCTAATAAACGTGGGGGTTTAAATTATGCGTGCG
>CBFGQF010000160.1:0-4306 GCA_965650865.1 uncultured Alphaproteobacteria bacterium
GCTCATTCCACCTCGCGCTTGGCGAGGCGTACCAGATTACCAACTACCTCGGCAAAGACGTGCATATGAACAACGGCAATGACAGTATCGACCATTGGGATATCACGACGATGCTGGGGGATATATATCTGGACGGTGAGATAATCATGAAAGACGGATTGTTTTTGGACCCCGCCCTCGACGTGCTCAACCGCGGATGGGACGCCGTGCCCATGGAGGACCGCCCTGCCCGCTGGAAGATTTATAAAGGCGCCTATAAGGACTGAACCTTCGGCTGCAATGTTACCGTTTCGTCAGGATAGCGCACGAGGATGGGACGTCCTTGCAGACGTTCTGCCCCCATCAAAAGACCATTGAATTCATCCCGTGTGCGCGCCTTGATTTTTCCGAGGCCCTTCTCGCTGGCCTCTACCACCTTGTAGACACCCGATTTGTTCGGCTCGGCTTTGATAACGGCTGTACTCTGGCTCATGGATTGATCCTCAATCGGTAAATTCAAAAAGATCATGGCCCGCTTTTTGGCTCGCAACAAGGAGGCTTCCCATAATTTTATTGATTTTATGTCAAATATATGTTAGGAAATTCTTAACAATTAGAACGGCGTGAAAATAAAAATGAACAAATTCAGAAGCTTGGTCAGCGAGGGTTCTCTCAACGAAGGCGATTCAATTTCGCCCGTTAAGCGCGATTGAACGCCGCACGGGAAAGCCGGCCTATGGTTACGTCCACCATGTCAACTACCTAACCCAGAAAAAAGACGATGTGAAGGAATTCACGGTCTTTCCGATCCAAACGCAAGAAGAGGCCGTAAAGAGCGGTAAAAAATTCGCCAGAATTGACCAGAATATTGATGGCCATATGCTCGGCCTTGCAGGTACAGGCGATAATAGCAATCCATGGTGCATTGTGATCGATCCGCTTGCCATTGAACCATCGAAAAAAGGCACAGGCCGCAATGACGGCTTGGTCCAGCGGATTGGCAATTTATATAACAGCATGACATTCGATGCCGTGCAGGACTGCATTCAGGACCATGGCGGTGAGGCAAAACTCTACACCGAAGGGATTGGGCCGAAAGAACGCCGAACCGACCCGATGCTGTTCGGGCACTTTACCCCGGTCGGCATCAAGGGCGGCAAGAAACGCGATGCCATGACGGCATTTGGAAGCGAAGTGAAAGACGAAAAAAAGGGGCGCAAAAAGAGAGATTACGACATTGCAGGATATCAGCCCGACATTACACTGCCCAACGCCGTAAAGGCCGGATTGATTGCGCCGGATATCGCCAAGGCATTCAAATCAGTGTCGGGCTTGCGCGCCCTGAAAGACCTGGCGAAGGACAGACCGGAAGCGTTCAGCGAAGGGGTTAAAAACATTCCATCGCTTGAAAACGATATTGCACTTAACGATCTGCCGGATAATATTCCCATGGTCGATGATATTTGGCGTGTCATGTATCCGAAAGATGCCGGAGTAACACCACGCCTTGCCACGTTGAAACAGGCCTATGATTTCGTGACGCAGGAAGGAAATTCCCTGACCGCGTATCAGAATGTCGATCAAAAACTGGCGAACATGGCAACAAAACAGATCATCGCCGCCTATGGCAAACTGTCAAAAGCAGAAGACGTTTCGGAAGGTAAAATCACTGACGCTGCAAAGTCGATCAAGGGCGCGTGGAAAGAATTCATGGAAGGTTATTCCGAATTCAAGGCAAAGCAGATAGTCCCTACCCGATTCGCCGATGAGTCCGGAGCACCGCTCTGGACATCCGTGCCAGTTTTAAAACCGAAGGGTTGAAACGGGCCCTAAGCGCCCCTATGGTTATCCCCGAAAAGGATAATTGGTCATGATCTCCACACTTCTTTCCCGCCGTTCCACGCCCATCAAACATTTGGGTGGCGATGCCCCGAGCGCGGAGCAGATACAACAGATATTGCAGGCGGCAAGCCGCGTACCGGACCACAATAAACTGGCACCATGGTGGTTTGTCGTGTTCGAAGGCAATGCGCGTAAAGAGTTCGGCGAAACGGTGTTGCGCAAAGCGTATTTAGCGGAAGAGCCGGAGGCAGCACCATCCAAGCTTGATCTGGAAGCAGAGCGATTTATGCGTGCGCCGCTCGTGGTCGCCGTCATATCCCGCATCAAGGAAGGCAAGGCCCCGCAATGGGAACAGATCCTAAGCGCAGGCGCTTGCTGTTACAATCTATGCCTTGCGGCGAATGCCCTCGGCTTTGCCACCAACTGGGTTACGGAATGGGTTGCCTATAACCCGCGGGTTCATGAAGCGCTCGGCATGGATGAGCGCGACCATGTTGCGGGTTTCATTTATATCGGACAGCAGATGGAACAACCGGAAGAGCGCGAGCGTCCTGCCCTGCATGACATCGTCAATAGTTGGTCGCAGGAATACAAACCAAACAAGGGCGATCACTATGGCCGTCAGGGCACGGGATTACCGCGCGTCGGCTTTAAAACAGTCTAATTTCCTTGAAAAAACGGCCTTTTTCGGATAGTCTTTTAGAACAAAGACGCCGTTAGAGCGCCAATAACAGGGAGAACATCATGGACATCGGCCACTTGACCGATTTGTTGCCACACGCATTTTCAATTGCATCGAATTTAGCCTATACATTTCCGCATCAAGCGATGGAAGTTTCAACCGATATCTGGACCGCCGTGCATGAACCCGGCGCCATGCCGGACGCGGCGCGGAACTTCCAGATTATCAAAATCGCGGGATCATCGCTTGGTCTTGCCATCAGCGCGGCAAGCGCGAGCATCGAAGGCGTTACGGCCTTTGTTATCGCCGATTGTGAAGCCCTGATGGAACTGGAAAAGGCCGGACATCAATGGCGCGTCACGCACCCCGCTACCCCGCCGCCCAGACCGGATTGGTGATTTTTATTGACATAAGGTAACATGAATTTCTACTATCCCCTCAAAAACAGAGGGTAGAGACATCATGAAATCGGAACCACCGCATGGATTCGCGCTGGGCGCGGCCAAGGGTAAAAAACTGACGACTTATTTCACCGATGCGCGCGGTACATGCGCCAGTTTTACCTCTACACTTTCGGGCCGCACCAACATACCATCCGTGCGGCAGGATCTTGCCATCGAGGAAGCCAAGGTCGCCCTGCTTCAACTTGCAGACAAATTACAAAATTTCGGCCCGCCGACAACGTATCTGGGCCAGTACGCACGGGAAAATTTTAGCAAGGTGACGAGCCTGTCGGTGGATGGCCACAGACCGCACACTTTTTCGATACAGCAGATATTCAAATCCCTGCAAAAAGATCTGGCACTCATAGAACAAGACGATGCGAAGAAACCGGCCCCGCTGGTGGCATCAATGATCAATCACGAACGCCTGGATAAAATTCGCGAATTCTTTCCGCAGGTACGGTGATTATTCTTTTTCAAACTTCACGGCAACGCCGCGTTTCTTGAAGTATGACTTAAGAAGCAAGCGACCTTCGCGGTTTGGCACAGGAAGACGATCACCCTTGATCGGAACTTCCTTGATGCCTTCGGACCGAGCGGCCTCTTTCAATGCAGCGATGCAGGCATCTATGTTTTCATTGTCATTCGAAAGCGATGTGTAAACGTCTTCCAAAGCTTTGTCGAGAGCAGCGCCCATGATCATTGGTCCTTTTTCGGTTTCAGCGTCGGGAATGCGATCACATCGCGGATATTGTGGCTGTTGGTCATCAGCATGACAAAACGGTCAACGCCAAGACCCCATCCCCCCGTCGGCGGGAGGCCGTATTCCAGCGCGGTGACAAAATCATCATCCATCATTTGCGCCTCTTCATCGCCGCCTTCACGCTGTGCCACCTGCTCTTCAAAACGCAACTTCTGAATCGCGGGGTCATTCAATTCAGTAAAGGCATTGATAATTTCCCAGCCATTGCAGAATGTCTCGAAACGTTCAACCAGACGCGGATTGTCGCGGTGAACCTTTGCCAACGGGGAAATATCGAGCGGTTGGTCAATCACATGGGTCGGATTGATCAGCGTATGTTCGACCTTTTCATCGAACACGGCCACGACGATTTGCCCCCAGTTGGATTTGGGATCGACTTTAACCTTTAGTTTCATGGCTTCGTCAAGGGCCTCACGCGCACTTTCACATTCCATGAAATCGACGCCGGTTTGTTCCTTGATCAGATTTGTCATCGTTTCACGGCGCCATGGGCGTGTAAAATCGATCTCCTTGTCGCCAAACTGAACCTTCATACCACCATGCAGTTCCTGCACGATATGACAGACGAGGCCTTCGGTCAGGTCCATGATATCCTTG
>CBFGQF010000161.1:0-4298 GCA_965650865.1 uncultured Alphaproteobacteria bacterium
CGCGCAGTGCCAACGCTGCGCAATATCATCCAGCCCCTGATAAATACCGGATTGAAGGCCCGCAAGATAAGCGGCGCCAAGCGCAGTAGTCTCCGCGACTTGCGGAATTTCAACAGGGCGTTCCAGCATATCGGCCAGAAACTGACAGACAAAATGATTGGCGACAAGTCCGCCATCGGCGCGAATGACATCGGGGTCATGCCCGCTGTCACCTTTGAACGCCGCCATGAGGTCGAGCGTTTGATAGGCCTGCGCTTCCAACGCTGCGCGGGTGATATGCGCCATGGTGGTGCCACGGCTAAGACCCGCAATCAATCCTCGTGCATCGGGATTCCAATATGGCGCACCCAGACCAGTGAAGGCGGGAACAAAATATACGCCGCCATTACTCTGAACAGATGTGGCAAGCCCTTCGCTTTCACCCGCATCCTTAAAAAACTTCATATTATCGCGCAGCCATTGAATGGCCGCGCCCGCGACAAAGATCGCGCCCTCTATGGCATAAGTTGTTTCACCATTTAGGCGATAACCGATAGTGGTCAGCAATCTGTTCTTTGATTGCACAAACTCATCACCAATATTCATGAGGGCGAAACATCCTGTGCCATAGGTCGACTTCACCATATAACGATCAAAACATGCCTGCCCTACCAGCGCCGCTTGCTGGTCCCCTGCCATGCCGCCAATTGTATAAGATTTACCCAGCAGGGAAACGGACGTCGTTCCGAAATCACAAACGTTGTCGTGCACCTCCGGCAACAACAATGCCGGAATGTTGAAGATCCTTAAGAGTTCATCATCCCATTTCTGCTCGCGGATATTATAGAGCATGGTGCGCGACGCGTTCGTCGCATCGCTGACATGCCGCTTTCCTTCGGTAAGACGCCATAGCAGAAAAGTTTCGATCGTGCCGAAGGCGAGATCACCCGCCTCCGCCGCTGCCCGCGCGCCATCGACATTATCCAATATCCACGCAATCTTGGTCGCGGAAAAGTATGGGTCGAGCAAGAGGCCCGTCTTGCGCGAAATCAAATCTTCGCACCCTTCACTTTTTAATTTCGCGCACAAAGGCGCACCTCGGCGATCCTGCCAGACAATTGCATTGTAAACCGGTTTGCCGTTATGGCGATTCCAGATCACCGTTGTTTCACGCTGATTGGTAATGCCAACGCTTGCCATGGCCGAGACTTCTATCGGGTAATCCTTTAAAAGCGCTTGGACACACCAAAGCGTATCGTTCCAGATATCTTCGGGGTTTTGTTCGACAAGGCCGCTGTCGGGTGTGATCAGCTTTAATTCCCGCTGGCGAAGGCCGATAATGTCTCCACCTTCCGAAAACAGAATGGCGCGGGAACTGGTGGTGCCCTGATCGATCGATAGAATTGTTTTGCCGCTCATATCTACACCCCCGCCGCTTTCAGATAATCAGGCATTGCGGCCTCCAGCGCCAGAATGGTTTTCTTTTCCAAATGAAGCCCCAGCTTTGTCCGCCGCCAAAGAATATCGTCAAGGCTTTTGGCGAATTCATGATTCAAGAGATAAAAAATCTCCTTTTCGTAAAGGCCGCTGCCGAAATCGCGCCCCATATCGCGTTTATTGTTGATGCCGTCCAGCAGGACATCGATGCGTATTCCATACGCCGCAACGTAACGCGCAACAACATCAGCAGGCAAGAAACTATACTCCGAAACTTTCTGGGCCATATAGTCCTGATAATTGCGCGGTTTTATATCGCCGCCCGGCAAGTGCGCCTTCCTCGTCCAACGGCGCAATTTGGCATTCGGGCGAATAGTTTCCATCACCTTGTCAACAACCTGTTCCGAAAGGATACGATAGGTTGTCAGTTTTCCGCCAAAAACCGACAAAAGCGGGCGCCCCTCAGGCTGTTCCAAATGAAGCCTGTAGTCCCGGGTAATATTCTGCGCTTTGCTGCTCCCGTCATCGACAAGAGCGCGCACGCCGCTAAAGGTCCAAAGCGCATCCGTTGGGACAATCTGGGCATCGAAAAATCTATTCACAGCATCGCAAAGATACGCTCGCTCCACCTCGCTGATCGTCGCAACCGTCGGGTCTCCCTCGAAGGCTTCATCCGTTGTGCCGATCAAGGTATATTTGTCTTGATAGGGAATGGTGAATACGATCCGCTTGTCCGGCTGTTGCAACAAATAGGCCTGCTCGCCGTCATACAATTTTGGAATGATTAAATGGCTGCCCTTCACAAGCCGTACATTCGGCGTGCCTTCTTTCACAAGGTTCGAGCTTTCGAGTATGCCACGAACCCACGGGCCTGCGGCATTCACAACCATCCGCGCACTGATCTGGAATTCATCACCGCTTTTTAAATCTTTGAGATGCACATACCAATAAGGCGTATCGGTTAGCTTTGACAGTTCCAGACAGGCGGTGCGCGTCAGAATCTCTGCCCCCTTCGCCTTGGCATCGATGGCGTTTAACACAACAAGGCGGGCATCGTCGGTCCAGCAATCGTAATAGCGGAAACCGTCTTTATATGAATCTTGTAAAGGCTGTCCGATAAAGGAGTCTTTCAACGAAACGGCACCGGATAGAGGCATGCGGCGGGACACCCCCCCAATATGATCGTAAAGCCACAGCCCGGCACCGATCATCCATTTCGGGCGCAGCCCTTTCACATGCGGCATGACAAAAGCGAGGGGATGGACTAAATGCGGCGCGATGTTCATCAGGACACTGCGCTCCTTCAGGGATTCCCGTACCAGTTTGAAATCGTAATGCTCCAGATAACGCAGTCCGCCATGAATCAACTTTGTGCTGGCGGATGATGTCCCCTGCGCAAGGTCCTGCGCCTCAACCATCAACACGGACAGCCCGCGGCCCGCGGCATCACGGGCAATACCCGCCCCGTTGATTCCACCGCCGATAATGCACAGATCGTAATCCGGTTCCATCGCGCCCCTGTCAGAAAGATACCTATATTAGGCTATCTTAATTCTCACAAACCGCAAGCATAGAGGGCTTAATTTTCACAGGCTTTCATCCCGTTCACACGGTGCAGGAGCCCGCGAATCCGTGCCTCCAGCTGTTCCGGTGTGAAGGGCTTGAGAATATACCCCGCCACAGAGGCCTCTTTTGCAAGCGTAACCGATTGCGAGTCCCCACGCCCCGATATGACAAGAAAAGGGATTCGGCAATCCTCCCCCCGCAAGTCATGTAAAAATTCCATCCCCGATTCGCCAGGCAGGTTCCAGTCACAAAGAATAATATCTACTTTCCCGAAGGCATAACGGAGAATATGATGCGCGTGTTTGGCGTCTTCCGCTTCGATGATGTTTCGTATCCCCATATCCTGCAAAACTGATTTCATGATCAGACGCATTTCTTTTTCATCATCGACAATCAGAACGACCAGCTCTTCTAGGCCATCGCCATTCATTGGTGGCCCCGTTGGCCGACCTGAACGCCGCGTCCTCCAACGCCCTTGTGACCGGCCTGTTGCGCCAGTGAGCACAAAAGATGGGTCAGGTTTTCGGCCTGTACCGGCTTTGGCAGAAGGATGGCGTTTCTTGGAATTTTAACGCGCGCCATATGTTCGCCCGCCGGATAACCCGACATGAAAACCACTTTGGTTTCCGGTCGTACAGCACGGAACAGGGCCGATAGTTTCACGCCGTTCATATCCGGCATAACGACATCGGTAATCAAAAAATCAATTGTACCTTTGAACTCCTCTTGCATTGCGAGGGCCTCATTGCCGTTCGAAACAGCAAGCACAACCAGCCCCATGTCTGAAAGCATGCTTTTTAAAATCTTGAGCAAATCAGGTTCATCCTCGACCACCAGCGCGGAATATCCGGTAAGGGTCATCCCCGCATCCATATGTTCCACATCCGTATTATCATTTTCGATGTAAGGCCCCCGTGCGCAGTAAGGCAGCCATACCGTAATCGATGTGCCGGCCCCTTGTTGGGTGACGACATCGATTTCCCCGTTCATATCCTTAACGAGGCTATAAACCATCGAAAGCCCCAATCCCGTGCCTTTTCCACGCTCCTTGGTCGTAAAAAACGGATTGAACATTTTGGCGCGCACTTCCGGCGGCATTCCCGTTCCGCTGTCGATGACACGCAGGAAAACATTGTCTCCCTTACGTCCCGTTTCAACGATCAGATCCCCTCCATCAGGCATCGCATCGCGTGAGTTGATACAAAGATTGAGCAATATCTGGCAAACAGGGTCTTGTGGCGCACAGATAAAAAGTCCTGTTTCTATTTTCATCATCAGATTGATAGACGCATCGAGAACAGGCCGCAGTAAAGCCT
>CBFGQF010000162.1:0-4257 GCA_965650865.1 uncultured Alphaproteobacteria bacterium
TAACAAATTGAAATTAAATGTCTTTTTGCCGAGCGGTTATTGACTTTTTCGGTCTGCTTTTGCTATCAAGGCGCACTTAAATAATAAAAACAACAATATTAGAGGTGTGTAATTGGTAGATCGTTTTAAAGAAACGAAACAGTTGATCTGTATTTTTGACCGTGTGGAAAATGGGCAAGCCGTCTTTCATGGCTATCAGGCCATTCTTAAGGCAAATTCCCAGCAAGTTTTGCCTCCGGTGTTTAACCGTCATGCCTATGGCGTCTCCCTGAATTTTGCCGTTCCTGAATATCGTTTGTCAGAAGCACAGCTGCAAGCCATCACGCCGTGGGAGGAATACCGTCGCACCAGGGTGTATCGCTATCAACCGGATATGGCCGTGATGCTGGAAGACGAAAAGAAAAAGGGGCTGGCCGAACTGGCCCAGGCATCGCGCGCCCATGAACGGCAAAATTCCGCCGGAATTTCGGTTGAACCTGCGCCGCAGGTGGCTTGATCTTACGGGCGATTGAATTATGATGCAGGCATGAAAAAAATTCTGCCCGCATTTTTTATGGTCTGCCTGCTTGTTCTTTCTGCTTGTGACGATAGCACGTCGGATGATGTTCAGGACGGCGAACTCCCCCGCATGACATCGACTGCGCCGCTTCAGCCCGCCTATGTCCAAAAAGGTGATGAGGAAGGGCATATCGCCATGCGCTATTCCCCGGAAGGCGTGAACAAATATCAGTACGCCGATTCCCTCATCGGCAAATGGACAGGGCCGGAGGGCACGTTCCTTGATATCGCACGTGACGGCGAAGAATATAAGATTACGATTGCCAATCTGGATGGCCCCCAAACCTATCCCGCAAAGGCTGCGGACGAGGCGATTATCTTTGAGCGCGATGGAAAAACCGAAACCATTCGCTCCACGGATGGCGAAGGCACCGGCATGAAATATCTGGCCGACAAGATCGATTGCGTTGTTGTGGCGGTTGGCGCCGAAGGTTTCTGCCGCGATTAACCGGCGTTCTTTACATCCATAAAATAATTCACGGATAAATCGCTGTCCGATAATTTGAACGATCCCTTGATCGGATCGAACACCATGCCGCAAGTGCCCGATGGCGTGCCGCCGGCATGGCGGATGGCACGGGCGAGTTCGGATGGTTTTAAAAATTTCTTCCAGTCATGCGTGCCCGCCGGTACCCAGCGCAGAATATATTCGGCGGTGAGTTTGCCGAGCAGGTATGATTTTGGCGTGCGGTTGAGCGTGGAAAAGATAATCAGCCCGCCCGGTTTGCACAGCGCGTGGCAATGGCGCACAAACGCATCGACATCCGCCACGTGCTCAACAATTTCCAGAGCGAGCACGACATCGAATTGCTGTTCCGTTTTAATCAGGTCATCGGTTGGAATCGACATGTAAGTGATGTGCAGGCCGCCTGTCGCCGCATGCTCTCTCGCCACCGCAATTGCGTTGTCATCGGCATCGATTCCCGTAACGTCGCCGCCAAGTCGCGCTATAGGCTCGCACACCAATCCACCGCCACAGCCGATATCGAGCATAGAAAGCCCTTTAAACGGTTTGAGGCCGAGTTTGTCGCGGCCATACGCATCGCATATCCGGTCCTTGATGTAGGACAGGCGAACGGGGTTGAGGCGGTGCAGGGGGGCGAAGGGGCCTTTGACATCCCACCAGTGGGCGGAGTCTTTTGCGAAAATCCCTATTTCTTTTGCCGATACAGTGTGCATAGATAAATGCCTAATATTCTTTAAGGGCCCGCGCAAGCGGGGATTTTTAAATCTATGGCACGGATTGTTGCAAAATTTGGCGGGACATCGGTCGCGGACACAAACCGGATTGAACTCGCCGCCGATAAAATCGCCCGTGAAGTCGCGTTGGGGCATGAGGTTGCCGTGGTGGTGTCCGCCATGTCCGGCGTCACGAACCAGCTCGTCGCGTACTGCACGGACATTTCTCCCGTACACGACGCGCGCGAATATGACACGGTGGTGGCAAGCGGCGAACAGGTAACGGCGGGACTGATGGCGATTGCCCTGCAAAAGCGCGGCATTTCCGCCCGGTCATGGATGGGATGGCAGGTGCCGATCATTTCCGACGAAGTCCATGGCAAGGCACGTATCGAAGATATCAATACGGACGCGATGGAACAGTCTTTGAAGTCGAAAGAAGTTTGCGTACTTGCCGGATTTCAGGGTGTGACCACAACGAACCGTATCACGACGCTGGGCCGCGGCGGATCCGACACAACGGCGGTCGCGCTTGCAGCGGCACTGAAGGCAGATCGTTGCGACATCTATACCGATGTGGATGGTGTTTACACAACCGATCCGCGCATAGTGCCCAAGGCACGAAAGATCAGCCGCATTTCGTATGAAGAGATGCTGGAGCTGGCGTCGCTCGGTGCGAAGGTTTTGCAGGTACGCTCCGTTGAAATGGCATACAAACAAAATATGCCGGTGCAGGTTTTATCGAGTTTTGACGAAGCAATCGGCAGTGATCTGCCGGGAACGCTGGTAACGAAAGAGGAAGATATCATGGAACAGCATGTGGTGAACGGCGTTGCCTTTACGAAGGATGAAGTGAAGATCAGTGTGATGAACGTGCCGGATGTGCCGGGCGTCGCCGCGAAAATTTTCGGTCCCCTTGCCGTTGGCAACATCAACGTCGATATGATTGTGCAGAACAGCTCCGCCGATGGCGCGTCGGCCGACATGACATTCACGGTGCCGGAACTGGAACTGCAAAAGACGCTTGAAATTCTTGCGGCGGCGCCTGAGCTGAAAGGCATTGAAATCCGTACAGACAAAGATGTGACCAAAATCTCCGTCGTCGGGATTGGCATGCGTTCCCACGCCGGTGTCGCGCAGACGATGTTTTCGGCGCTTGCGGAAAAAGGCATCAATATTCAGGTTATCTCGACCTCGGAAATCAAAATTTCCGTCCTCATCGCGCGGGAATATCTGGAACTCGCGGTGCGCGCCCTTCATTCCGCGTACGGACTGGAAGACGCGGCGGCCTAACGGCCTTCTCGCAAAGACGTTTTTAGGAAAGTTACTGGAATCTCATAAGAAATTCCCGTAGAGTACGGGACACGATGAGCGATTCACCCGAAAATCAAGAAGAAATGGACCTGAATTTCCACACTGATATGCCGGTGGGGGAAATTTTGCGCCGTACGCGCCGCCATTACGGGCAATCGTTGTTTCAAATTGAACAGGTTTTGCGCATCCGCGCGTCCCAATTGGAGGCGCTGGAAGAAGGCGACATTTCCAAATTGCCGGGCCGCGTGTACGCGATCGGTTTCGTGCGGGCCTATTCGGAATATCTCGGCCTTGACGGTGATAAGATGGTTCACCTCTTCAAAGAGCAATCTGTTGGCCGCAAGCAAAGCAAGCCTGATCTGCCCTTTCCCGTTCCGGCATCCGAAAGCAAGGTGCCGTCCCTTGCCATTATCGCGGTGGCCGTGATCGGCCTTTTGCTATTGATTGGTTTTGTCTCATTCCTTCTTTTGCCAGATCGCGAAGAACTGGAAATCGAACCGGTGCCGGAAAGCCTGACGACTTCGCAGTTGAGCGAAGCGCCCGCGCTTGTGACAACTACAACGCCTGCGCCTTCGTCGCAGATGCCGGATTCAGGCGCGCTCACCCCTACGGACGACGTGCCTAAGAACACCAACCGCATCCAACTGGAAATTACGGATGCCAGCTGGATCGAAATTAAAAATGCATCGGGCTCCGCCATTTTACGACAGGTGCTCAAGCCCGGTGATATCTATCTTGTGCCGAACGAACCGGGCCTGATCATGTCGACCGGTAATGCCGGTGGGATCAAGGTTGTGGTGGATGGTAAAACTGCCGCTCCGCTCGGCGAACTGGCACAGGTAAAACGTAATATTCCGCTGGATGCAGATGCGCTGGCGGCTGCCCCTATGCCACCTGTACCGCAGGCCCAATAAGGAAACCCCGTCCTGTTTCGCAACAGAGGGCGGGGCTCCGATCTCGGGTCATGAGCTATCGGATATTTCTATCCGGGTCATCGACCGTCGTATTCTTCCAACAATGATCAGACAGTTTGGTTCCTTTAAAAACGAAAAACAGGCGATAGAAATCTATTATCGCTTTCCAGCGATTTAATCACAATATCCGTGCAGGCAATACTCTGTGCAATCTCTTCGCCGTAATATTCGAGATTGTCGCGGCTTAGGATAGGGTTGCCGTATTCAAGGTCTTTTTGAATAAGTTCTATTA
>CBFGQF010000163.1:0-4224 GCA_965650865.1 uncultured Alphaproteobacteria bacterium
ACGGGCACAAGGATGCTCAGAAAATGACATCAGCTTTGTAAATTCTGGAGATACGAACGGGTTTAACGTCCATAATGCCTCTCCATCCGCGCCTGTTGATAAAACATGCCATGTTTTCGATCAGAATGGTGGCAAGGTAAATTTCAACATGGACTGGAAAAAATACCAGATTGCATCTATAGCCGCTCCAAATACCGCTCAGCATGGCAATTTATATTTTAGAATGCTGACCTACTCCATTGTGGATGTTGGAACTTCCGCAAATGACTACATGGTTCATTTTAATTTTATCAAACCGGAGATTTGTGACGCCTATAACCGAATTCTGGGGTTGACCATTAGTACCGCGAATGATGCATCACCTGTCTTTGGAGATGAAAATGCAACCTACAGAGGTCACACAACATTCTGCCGCGCAACATCTTCTTTCAATCAAATCTTTTTTGTTTGGCTGGCCCGATAAACTTCCGGGGACAGGATAGAGTTATTGACGCCCACCGTCATTTCCCCTAATCTCTTCTCATGGCCAGACAAGCACGAATCGTTTTACCCGATACCCCCCATCACATCACCCAGCGCGGCAACCGCGGGGAGCCGGTGTTTTTCGAAAAAGGCGATTACGAGGCCTATATCGATTTCCTCGCCGAAGAATGCAAGGAAGCGGGTGTATCCATCTGGGCCTACTGCCTGATGGCCAACCAAATCCAGTTGATCGCCGTGCCGCGTAAGGAAAACGCCCTTGCCCGCGCGCTTGGCGAAGCGCACCGCCGCTATACCCGCCGCATCAACGAACGCAATTCATGGCGCGGGCATCTGTTTCAGGACCGGTTTTTTTCATACCCCATGGATGAAACCCATCTGCTGAACGCCGTGCGTTATATCGAAATGACGCCTGTCATGGCGGGCATTGCCCCCACGCCGGACGCCTATTTATGGAGCAGCGCCCGTGCGCATGTAAAGGGGCGCGAGGATAAGTTGTTGTCACCGGAAAAACCGCTTCTCCATTTCGTGCCGGACTGGAATGGTTTTCTGAACGAATGGCCGGAAGAACAAGACCCCAAAGCCATAGAACGGCACCTGCAAACCGGCCGCCCGCGCGGCAGCGATTATTTTCTCGACAGTGTCGAAAGCATGGTGGGTCGCACCGTTCGACCACAGAAACCGGGCCGCCGTTCAGTGACGTTCACAAGACTTCTGCAAAAATAAAATTGTCATCCTGAAGGAGCGATAGCGACTGAAGGATCTCTTGGGATTCTTCGCTACGCTCAGAATGACACGCCTACATCCTCTCTGGAATATCGATGCCGAGCAGGTTTAACACGAGCTCCAACTGCTTGTAGGTCAGCGCGCAAAGCGCCAGACGACTGTTGCGCAATCCCTCATCCTCTTCCGAAAGAATGTGGCAGTTCCCGTAGAACGAGCTGAATGCCTGTGCCAGTTTAAAGGCATAATCGCACAAATGATGCGGGGCATAGTTGTTCAGCGCCCCTTCTACCGCATCCGGAAGGCCCGTGAGCACCAATGCAAGTGGACGGTCGGCATCTTGTAATGAAAGCGCATCGGGTGATCCTTCCGATCCTGCTTTTCTTAAAAGCGATTTAATCCGCACGGCTTGATAAAGCAGATAAGGGCCGGTCTTCCCTTCAAAACTCGTCAAACGGTCCAGATCGAAAACGTAGTCTGCCTGACGCGCGTTTTGCAGGTCGGCAAATTTGATCGCGGCAATCGCCACCTTGTGCGCGATATCGGCCTGTTCCTCGGCGGGCATATCGGCACCGACCTTGGCCTCCGCCATCCGCGCCTTTGCCTTATCAAGCGCCATGGCAATCAGATCATCAAGGCGCATAACGCCGCCAGCGCGGGTTTTGAACGGTTTTCCATCGCTGCCGTTCATCGTGCCAAAACCGGCATGGGTCAGTTCGACATCATCGCGGACAAGGCCGCCCAAACGCGCGGCGCGGAACACCTGTTCAAAATGCAAACCCTGACGCTGGTCCACCACGTAAATAATTTTTGTGGGATCATACAGTTTCACACGCTCGACAATTGTCGCCATATCGGTGGTGCCATACATCACCGCGCCATCGCGTTTATAGAGAATGAGCGGCGGAACCTCCTTCTTGTCGTCGTTCTTGGCAACCGGCACAACCACCGCGCCGTCACTTTCAACGGCATGGCCTTTCTTTTTCAGTTCTTCGACCATCGGCGCGATATAATCATGCACATCGGCCTCACCCTTCCAAAGGTCAAAATGAACACCGAGCGCCTTGTAATTCGCCTCCATGCTTCGCATGGATACGGCGCGGATTTTCGACCAGATCGAATAATACGGCTCTTCCTTGTTTTGAAGCTGAACCGTAATCACGCGGGCACGCTCCATCAATTCCGGATTTTCCTTGGCCGCCGTCGCCGCGCGCGGATAACGCTCTGCCATATCATTGATAAGTGCCTCAACCTGTGCGTCATTGGCCAGGTCGCAATTCGTTACAAGATGCTCTTCTTTGGTCGCAATATAATCACCGATCAGCATCCCCATGTGCGTGCCCCAGTCACCGAGGTGGATATCCCCCAGCGCCTTGTAGCCGCAAAAATCCATGATGCGCCAGACACTCTCACCGATGATCGCGGCACGCAAATGCCCCACATGCATCGCCTTGGCAATGTTCGGACCGCCGTAATCGAGGACAACGGTATCGCCGCGTCCTATATCAGACACTCCCTGTTTTGGCTCAGCGGCAGACTCCTTTAGATGATCGGACAGGAATTCATCCGTAACGATCAAATTGATAAATCCGGGACCTGCGATATCGGCTTTGGCAAAGACCGGCTTTTCAAGAAGTTTGGCCACTATGGCTGATGCTATCTCACGCGGGTTTTTGCCGGCCTGTTTCGAAGCGGGCATCGCGCCGTTGCATTGAAATTGTGCCAAATCGCCGCGGTCGGATACCGTCACACGGCCAAAGGCGCGGTCGAGCCCTTGTGCCTCAAACGCATCGCCAACAATGCCGGATAGTTTTTGCGCCAAAGAGCTCATTGTTTCACACCTTCATCACTGATAACGCCCGCTGCCAGATCGATCGCATGGGCCACATTGACAACGCCTTGCATCACGCCTTTGGGATGTGTCCAGACATAGTGGCTGGCGTCGATAAAATAGGCACCCGCATGAACATAGAACGCGCAATTGTCGTTCGTAATCGGTCCTTCGATCAGACAGGGAAGATCCGTCTTCCGGTTCCACCATTCGATAATAGCCGGATCAACAAAATGGCTGGCCAGATCACCGAAGGAAACATAATCGGCGCCCGCCTCCATCGCCTGATCGGCTTTGAGACGCGAAGAACCACAGCGCATGCCGACGATAAGATCATCACCAAGGCGCGCGCGGGCCATGCGCACGGCATCCGTGCTATCAACCAGAACGCCATCAGCCTTGCATGTCTTGGCCAAATCGGCGTCGCGCCCGACAATAAAATTGACGCCTTGCGATTTACACAGTTCCGACATGGCGATGATGCGTTCCATATCCTGATCGCTATACGTCATGCCATCTGCCACGCGGAGCTCAATCACATGGTTGTTGCGTTCATACGCATTCGCGTTGATAGCGCGAAACATTCCACCGAGATTTTTCAAGAAATCCGGTTCCATCCAGTTTTCAGGCAAAATCAGATAGAGGCCGCAGGGCGCGGTTTTTGGTTTGTCGGCGATGGCGGCTTCCATGGTTTAAACGTCCAGATTGGATACTTTCAACGCGTTTTCCTGAATAAAATCACGGCGCGGTTCCACCACATCGCCCATCAGGGTCGTGAAGAGTTCCGACGCTTTTTCCGCATCCTTCACCGTGACCTGAAGGAAGACACGGGCCTGCGGGTCGAGCGTTGTCTCCCAAAGCTGTTCGGGGTTCATTTCCCCAAGACCTTTGTAGCGCTGTAACGTCAGGCCCTTTCGCCCATACTCGATTACGGCATCGAACAGGCTATAGGAACCTGTCACCTTTGCGACATCCTTGGAATCGGTGACAAGGCGCGAGATAGTGCCGAAATTTTCATTCAGCCATGCATGAAGACCATGAATTTTACGCGCATCGATGGATTTCATCTGTTCCGCAGAAATACGCACACGCTCGGCAACACCACGCATATTGCGTTCCAAAACCATGCCACCGACAGGCGTGAATTCCGCCTTCCATGTGTTTTCATTCTTCGCAGCAAGCGCGTTCAT
>CBFGQF010000164.1:0-4216 GCA_965650865.1 uncultured Alphaproteobacteria bacterium
GGTTGTTTACGCCCGAGATGAATAATTTGTCACTGCGCCCGCCGGAAAGAAGGTCAAGTCCTGCATTGATGCGTTTGTCCCCGCCTGTGAGGACGATGATGGCATCTGTTTTGATGTCGCTTTCGGGTTTCATCGAAACGACCGAGGCCGCAAACCAGATTCCGCCGAGCGCCCATAAAAGGACGAGCGTTAAAAACGCCATGAAACAATATGATATAAGGCGTAGGATCATGGCATCCGTTTTAAGGCATTTTGTTAAGGACGCGCAAGACGGTAAACCGCGCGGTCAGCATGGCGAGCGCGGTGATCGGCAGGGGCATCAGGGCAATCATGAGTTTCTGGGCGGTATCCAGACGGAAGTCGGGGACGAGATTGACGCCAATCTCCCCCGCCACCAAGGAGATGGCAAAGAGCAAGACGCATCCGGCCAGAATGCCGATGCCGCCGCCTTGCAGGGAGATCAGCATCGTGTGGCGTTGCAATTGCCGTGCGATATAGGAATCCGATGCACCCATCAGATGGAGCAGTTCCAGTTCTTCCTTGTTTTCAGAAAGTTTGGAGCGAACGGCGCCCGCCACGGCCACCAATGTGGTTGCGGCGATGATGATGGTCAGAAGGGCCGCTGCAAATTGAAGGGCGCCGGTGAACCGCACGACATCTGCGAGCCAGCTTTCATGCGTATCGATCCGCGCGCGCGGGGCAAGGTCTTTAAGCTGGACTTCCAGATCTTTCAGATCGGGCGCGGAGCCGGGCTTGAACGTCACGGAAATCAAACCGGGCAGGGGTACGGAATCCATTGCCATGTCGGTGCCGAGCCACGGTGCCAGAAGTTCCCGGATTTTTTCGGGCGGTGTGATATCCGCCGTTTCTACGGCGGGGACGGTGCGCAGGAATTTGGCGGTCTCATCCGTCATGCTTTGGACGAGCGCGGGGTCAATCACGTTGCCATCGGAATCGGAAGCGGGAATTTCCACGCTGACCTTATCCTGTAGTCCGCTCGACCAGCGATCTGTCATGGCAGACAAGGCAAAGGAGGCAGATAGCGCCAGCATACCCAAAACCGTCATCAGGGCGATGAGCATGCGCAGGAAGGTGTTGCTGGATGATCCGCTCAAGGGGAGGTCGTATCGGCGTTTGCCCCGGGACACGCCCAGAACGCGGTCACGCGCGAGTCCGTTTTTTAGTTTGTGAATTTTTGCCAGTATCTTCGTAATCATAATTGGCCCTCACCTAAATCCTCTCCCTGAAGGGAGAGGACTTTAATATTGCGCACAGGTACCCCCTCTCCCTTTAGGGAGAGGGCAGGGGTGAGGGCCTTGTGATGAATAAACTTCATTTAAAAGACACCTTCCAGCTTTTTACGAAGATCCCCGCCACCATGCCCTTCCTCAACACGAAGATGCCCTTTTTCAAGGATCAGGCGGTCATGGCCGAATGTGTCCATGATGGTCTGATTGTGGGTGGCGATTACGACGGTCGTGCCCATGCGGTTGAGTTGGTCGAACAACGCCATAAGGCGGAAGCCGATTTCATCATCAAGGTTCCCCGTGGGTTCGTCCGCAAGCAATAGGCGCGGACGGGTGATCACGGCCCTTGCAATCGCCACGCGCTGCTGCTGCCCGCCGGACATCGTGCTGGGCAACATGTGTTTGTGTTCGCCAAGTCCGACCCAGTCGAGCAGTTCACCGACATTGTTTTTGATTTCTTTTTCGGGGCGGCCCTGAATGCGTAAGGGAAGCGCGACATTGTCAAAGGCCGACATATGGCCGAGCAGGCGGAAATCCTGAAACACCACGCCGATCCTCTGGCGCACGATGTTGAGCTGGTCACGGGTGAGCTCTCCCAGATTTTGTCCGAACATGCGAATAAGGCCACGGGTTGGCAGGCGTCCGACATATAATAGAGACATCAAAGATGTCTTCCCTGCGCCGGACGGGCCGGACAGGAAATGGAACGAGCCTGGCTCCAGCGTGAAGTTCACGTCGCTGAGGACTTCCGGCCCGATGCCGTATCGCAATCCCACATGTTCGAATTTGATCACGTTAATCCATATCCTTTATGTCGGTTTTCGGTTCCATGTCGTCTTCTTCGGCATTTCCTTTGTTCAGAATGCGCTGAATGGATTTTGCCTTCAGATAGGCATTGTCGATTTTTTTTGCGCATTCATACGCTTCGTTTACATACGCGCGGTCAAGGAATATGCGCGAGACGGTATCATAGGCTTTATTCCGATAAGATGGCGTATCGATGGCAGAAAGCGATGCCAGCGCGTTTTTCAAATCGCCTCGTTCTGCCGCGATTTCGGCGCTTTCCGCATAGGCCTTGTTACGAAGTGCGGCATTTTCCATTTTGGCGGCAGTGGCCCGCGCGGCCGCGTCATCGCCCGCAAAGGCCTGTGCCATGGCGATATAAGTATAGGCAATGCCTTGCGATGGCGCGTGTTTGATTTGCGAGGCGTGTTCATCCAATGCCGTCCACAGCGACGCATATTGCGGGCGCGTCAGTTTTCTGGAGGCCGCCGCCATCCCGATCCCGCGAATAGTCATGGCGCGGGTATCGGCATTTTCCACCTTTGGGATAACGGCCAGCGCCTTGGCTATTTCCCCCTCATAGGCATAAGTTTTGGCGATTTCACGATATGTCTGGTCGCGCCACGTGGCATTGTCGATGGCAGGAATTAGGGATTCAAGCTCGCGGAGCAGGCAGGGGCGGTCCATCGCCGCGCAGGACGAACTATTTTGTGCCTGCGCCGTTTGGGAAGATATGACAACCGTAAGGAACGCGCAGAAAAACCGCATAAAGAGGAATCTGTGCATGATATAAACCTGCCTTGCCGTTTGGGCCTGTAAACCTTATACATACTAGATAATATAACTGGCCGAAAGCGTTAGACCCGATAATTCACATGATACTTACCTGTCCAGCCTGCACGATGCGATATCTTGTTGCCGAAGGCGCCGTTGGCCCGAACGGGCGGCAGGTGAAATGCGCGCATTGCGGGCATCAATGGTTTCAGGAAGGGGAAGAGGGGCTGGATGAGGCCCTGTTCGATGTCGAAGATGCGGCATTTTCCCAGTCATCGCAGGCCCCCGGCCAGGAACAGGCGGCGGAGAGCGCGTCGTTTCCGGATGCCGGATATAAGGATGCCGATGATTTTCAATCTATTTTACAGAAAGAGATGGGGAGCGCCCCCGCGCCCGAAAAGAGCAAGCGGAACATTCCCGACATTCCCGAGGGGGTCCGCCCCGCGCCGGACGGGCAAGGGGATCTGGTTATTCCTGCGAAACGCGGTTTCAAATGGCCTGCCATCGATGCACGGTTTGGCGGTTTTGCCACGGCGGGCCTGATATTCCTCGCCGTTATCTGCGCCTTGCTGTTGACCCAGCCGCAGATCAGCCGCGCATGGCCGCCGTCGAACATGATTTACGCTTTGATTGGTTTGACCCCGGCCGCGCCGGGAGAGGGGCTGGCACTGGCCAACCTTCAGGCGAAATTTGAAAACGGCCATGTGACATTGTCGGGCGATATCAACAATCTGAAACCGGAGGCGATCGATGTGCCCGCCATTCTGGCATCCTTTACCGGCGCAGGTGATGCCGTTATGGAACAGGTTCTGATCCCGCCGCCGATCGACCGGATCAAGGGTGAGGGGCATGTGTCTTTTAGTGTGGTCCACACAGATGTGCCGGCGGATGCAAAAAATGTAACCTTTGCGTTCACGTATATGAAGGCGGATAAGACCGAAGAATCTGTTTCCAAGCACCAGGACAGCCACGCGGAAGAAATAGAAAAGGGGCAAGGGGAGTCGTCTTCGAACGCCGAACGCCCCTAAGTGTCATTCCAAGAACAAAATTACTTTATCCAATCCGGAACGATGTCGCGGTTGACGATCTCTTCGTATGTTTGACGCGGGCGGATGATGCTGAACGCCCCGTCCTTTACCATCACTTCGGGGGCATTGAGGCGTGAATTGTAATTCAGGCTGAATGATGCGCCATAGGCGCCCGCTCCGCGAATCACGCACAAATCGCCCTGCTTCATTTCCACGATTTCGCGGTCTTTCGTAAAAGTGTCTCCACTTTCGCAGCACGGGCCGACAACATCATAAACCTTACGTGCACGGTTGCTTTCCAAAACAGGTTCGATCCCGTGATAGGCGTCATACATGGCAGGACGTATAAGATCGTTCATTCCTGCATCGATGATCAGAAAATTT
>CBFGQF010000165.1:0-4167 GCA_965650865.1 uncultured Alphaproteobacteria bacterium
CGCAACGTGGATACGAACCCCTTCGTTAATCTTTTTTGCTTCATCTATAGTACCCTGTTTTGCCCGCGGGCCGCAAAAAGCGCCTATGGACCCTCGAAAGAAGAGGTTTTGGGATTCCAAACATAGATTATGTATTGGAAATCATTCTGTTTTTGATTGTACACCAGAATCTTGGCGACGCCGTAGGCGTTTTCGGGGGAAATCCCGATCTTTCTGGCGCGGATCGTCGCGATATGGGCGGGGGCGCGCGCTGAAACTCCGCCGATGACGTGCAGGCAATCTGCCTTGTCCTCGCACCCCGTCGGCGCGTGGCGGAAAATAGTTTCATCGATACCGTCACGGTTCAGGTCGATTTTGGCTATTTGGAAATTCTGCCCGCCCGGCAGTATGCCGCCTTTGATCAGAAACTCTTCGATCTGGCGCGTGCGGAGGTCCTGCGGGTTGCTCTTAAAGATCAGGGGCGTATCGGCCATCAATGTTGGGGCGGCCGCCGTCAGGAAAAGGGGGAGCAACGCGAAAATGCGCAAAAGAAAAACCATGCCGCTATCTTAGGCATGGTTTCCCTGAAAAGCAAAAGCTTGGCCATTTATTCCAGATCGATATCAAGGATCGACATGTTGAAATCATAGGATGTTTCGCCGTCTTCTTCGGTCTTATAGCAAAGGCCGATAAATTCACCCTTCAGAAGGATTTCGATAGAATCGGCGGCTTGCGCGCGCGGTTTGACCCCGATCTGCTCATTGCCGAAGGTGCGGCGCAGATAGTCCTGAATCTTGATCATTTCATCGGGGGTGAATTGGGTGGCCATTGGTGCTCCTTAATAAAATAATATTCGCGGCATTGAAGGGAGGACCCTAGGCTGCCACGTTGGATAAATCAAGCCCTTCAAGTACCAGTTGATAGCAATCATTCGAAAGTGATTTTCTATCATTATATAAATGGGTTGGAATTGTTTTTTGAAATTTCAGTTTAATAACGGCGCCTTTCCCCTTGGAAAATCTCCATAAATGGGCGGGAATTTCTATGTCCCCCCAGGCAAAAATTTCTTTTTCGTTTTCACTTACGGCCGGTTTTTCATCCACGGAAAGGATGGAAAGGGTCATCGGTTGCAAGTTAATATTTTTGTTTAAAAAAACTTCAAAAAGACTTGATTTAAAAGGAACAATCTTCTCTCCCATCGTGCTGGTTCCTTCCGCGAAGAGAACAAGGGGGAGGGGTTCTTCCAAACGATCCAGAAACGCTTTTTTCTCCCTATCGGCATGACGCGGATTGCGGCTGATGAATAGCGTTCTTTGCAGGCGTCCCAGCGTGCCGAAAAGCGGCCATGCCGCGACATCGGCTTTGGCGATAAAGGCGGTTTTCAGGACGCTGCCTATGACGGGAATATCAAGATAGGAAACATGGTTTGAAACAAACACGACGTGGTCATTGTGATTTATTTCGCCTTCAACGATGACCTTGATACCGAAAATCGCGCAGCAGAGTTTGTGGTAAAGGCATGGGAACGCATAGGGGTTCTTAGGGTAAATTCGCAGAAGCAGCCATTGGACCGGAATACAAACCAGGGTAAAAAGGAGATAGGTTGTAATTTTTAGGCCAGCAATGACGCTACGCATCACACAACCTTTTTCTGTCCCGCGGCCAGTTCGGCCAGATCTTTTTCCAGTTCGGCAAGCGTCGCGGAGCCGCGCATATAATGTTTCATGTATTTTTCAGTGACGAGTTTTGTCGGCATCACGATGCAAACGTCGATAGAGCCCCACTGACTGTCGATCACCGCGCCATCGCCAATCGTCGCGCCAAGCCGTATATACCCTTTGATCAACGGTGGCAAAGTCATGAAGACCGATTTTACATCGATCTGTTCTTTTTCCATCATGTTCATATTCACATAGCGTTCTGGGCGCGCGATGGGACAAACATCTTTCGGGGCGAGGTGATAATGATAGAGATAGGATAGTTGGGGCGCGAGTTCTTTCGGATCATCGCCATAAAGGCTTCCGCAACCGAACATGAGGTCGAGATCATGTTCGCTTACATATTGCGCGATCCCCTGCCATAATTTTTGCATGACAGGGCGCGTACGATAAGGGGGGAGCACACAGGATCGTCCGAGTTCCAGCACATTGGAAAATCCGTTCAGAAGGGGGTCGATGTTGAATTCGCCGCTGGTGTAAAACCTGCCAAAATCCTGCGCGACCTTTTGACGGAGCAATCGATAGGTGCCGACGATTTGCTGGTCTTCCGGCAAGCCCTTATCAAGCACGATCAGATGATCCGCTACCGCATCGAATTCATCGGCATCACGTTTGGTGCGGGCTGTTTCATCATCCGCGATCGCATTGAATTCTTCATAGAACACTTTGTATCGCAGGCTCTGCGCCGCGGCCACTTCGTCCGGTGTTCTTGCAAGTCGAACCTTGATGCGGTCTTCCTGCACTATTTCCTGATCTGTCATCATTGCCTTTACGTGTATCACACACGGCTATCTGAAACCTTTCAAAAGGCTTTGTAAAAAGACTTTTCCAAAAGATTTTGCTGCTATGCCGTAATCGCGCGTATCGTAAGGATTATTGACGGGGGGTCAAGGGGAATGCGACACTGCGCGCGGCCATCAAACCGGCCGTTTCAACTTCAAAAAACGATGCTTTTATGACCGAACACGCGTTTAAAATACTGTTTGTCTGCACCGGGAATATTTGCCGCTCACCGACGGCGGATGCCGTTATGCGCCACAAAGTCGCGGCGGCGGGGCTGGGCCATCTGATTGCCGCAGATTCGGCGGGAACGCATGGCTACCATATTGGAGAGCCGCCCGATCCCCGCTCCATCGCCACTGCGATGCGATTGGGCAAAGTGGATATGTCGTCATTGCGCGCGAGGCAGGTTACGGCGCAGGATTTTCATGATTTCGACTGGCTGGTGGCCATGGATGCCGGGCATCATGAAGTTTTGGCGCGGATGTTGCGCGGGAATGGCGAGTGCCGTGGATCCATTCGGCGCTTTATGGCTTTTCTGGATGAACCGGAAGGGGATGTTCCAGATCCGTATTATGGCGGGCAGGGCGGCTTTGACCGCGTGTATGACATGATTGATCGCGGGTGCGAACGGATGTTGAGCGATATCTGTAGAAAAACGGGTTTATGCAATAAATAGAAACAAACTTTGTTTTTTACAAAGTTTACGGCTTGTTTTAAATAAGTTTTTGATTGACGAGGCGAGATATTCGTGGGATATATAGGTCATAGTTTGGCCCCCAACGGCTTTAAAAAATAAAAAAGGTTATATCCCCACACACATAACCTTCTCCTTCATAAAAGGCTCTCTCCCCACAGAGAGCTTTTTTCTTTGAATATCATATTTCAGAAATAGGCCGGCGGCGCGGCGTCCCCGACGGGAATCGAACCCATGGCCTCAGGATTAGGAATCCTGCGCTCTATCCTGCTGAGCTACGGGGACAACCGCATGTCAGGTTATAAACGGGAATGGGCGAACAGGGCAATCCTTTAAGGTGTCGGTTCGGCCTGTTTGGCAAGGCTTTTGACACGTTCGATGAACGCGTTGGTCTGGTCCGCGCCGGGGCTGCAACTGGTGGAGCATGCGGCGCTTCTATTTTGTGTTTCATTGAGTATTTTTTCCTCAAGGGCGCGGTCGGGATAAATGCGTTTGGGCGCAGATGCCAGATCCTGATCGTTACCGACATAACCGGGGCTATATAACGTTTCGCGAATAGCGATGTTTTGCCCGTCTTCTAAAGCGGAGTTGGGGTTGAGGATATAGAGGTTGGAACCATGTTTCTGTTGTTCAAAAATAAAAAAATCGTCATTGATAACATGGGCCAGTGCGATTTTGTGTCTTGAGACCGTGGCATGATTGCCCTGACGCGAAACAACTTCCCAGAGATAATATCCATCTTCATTCTGAAGGAGCGCGGAACGCGGCAGGCGTTTGGCTTGAGATATAGAATCGATGACAATCTCACCACGCGCCGGCGGCGGGCTTTTTTCCGGCAAGTTGGTGATGATATATGATACGCCGATATAATCGGTCAGCATGCCTGTGCCCTCGGCGATATCGGTAATTTTGCCAATCCCATCCATAACGTTACCATCTGCATCGAACAGCAGGATGTTTTTGTCTGTGCTTACACCGGCGGCGTCTGTTTTT
>CBFGQF010000166.1:0-4161 GCA_965650865.1 uncultured Alphaproteobacteria bacterium
CGTTATAGGTCCTTTTACCCGCATGTAATGCGGTGAGGGTTCGTTTTGTATTTTTTCTACGTTTAAGGAGACTTCCATGTCATTGTCCCAATACTTCGCCATTGTCTTTTCACCGGAATTATCTGGTGGTAGCGCCGAACAGAAGCGGCAAGCCATTCTGCAATTGCAGGATTATTTCCAGACCCACGATTACATCAATACCGGCGGCGAAATTTACTATCCTATCGCTTATGCCACGGAACCTTTGCTCAATGGAAAGGTTGATCTATCGGAAAACTTCCGCGCCAAGGTCGTTCATGCCGAATTGACGGAAGGCGAGCGGGCGGAGGTGCAAAGAATAGGGTTCCATGCGCGCGCCGTGGGACCTGCCGCTTTCACCTTTTACAATGAAGATTACCAGCCATAGGGAGGCTATCATGACCGGAACATATGGAGCGATTTCTTTTTCAACCGCACTGGCGGCACAAGAGCCCGATATCAAGGTCGCTGCGCTTGCGGACCTTCATCAATATCTGAACGAAAGCCACATGGGCTTGGCGCGCGAGGAGTTCTGGTCTTGCGTGGCACGTTTTGACAGGGAAGCAGACGGCATTCATACAGTCAGCGCAGAGGAAATATTTCGCGCCTTTATTCCGGTGACGCATCGGGAGCGGATTGAATCGCTCGGCTTTCAGGTCAGGCCGCTTTCCACCGCCGCATGAGAATGGCAGTGGGCTTTGAAATGAAGTATCATGGGCGTCCGTTAAAGGGAGGCCCATGATGCTTTATACCATAGCAATGATCGCATATCTGATTGTGATTGCCCTGCATGTCTGTTTCGTCGTCCTTGAAATGGCGCTGTGGAAACGCCTTGCGCCGAAAGTGTTCCACATAACACCCGAATATGCTGCGCAGTCGGCCGCGATGGCATCCAATCAGGGGCTTTATAACGGGTTCCTCGTTGTGGCGCTTTTGATCGGGTTGTTTCTGAATAATCCGGTCGGATATGCCTTTGCCTTTTATGGGTTGGGCTGCGTGATCATTGCCGGAATATGGGGCGCGATTACCGTGAGCAAGCGTATTTTTATTGTGCAGGCCGTTCCGGCGATTGTGGCGTTGGGTTTAAGGTTGCTTCTCATAGATTAATAAAAAAGCCCCGCGAATTGCGGGGCTTTGATTTGGGTTCGCTAAAGATTAAGCAGCGTCTTCGTCGCGGGATTTACGTGGACGTTCAGCCGGCTCACGTGGTTCGCCGGTCGCCTGATCAACGCGTTTCATAGAAAGCTTGATCTTGCCGCGGTCATCGAAACCGACAACAACGACCTTCACTTGCTGGCCTTCCTGAACAACGTCTGTTGTTTTGGCAACGCGTTCATCGGCAAGTTCGGAGATATGCACGAGGCCATCTTTACCGCCCATGAAGTTTACGAAGGCGCCGAAATCAACAATCTTCACGACTTTACCGTCGTAGATTTTGTTCACTTCCGGTTCATCCGTAATGCCGCGGATCCATGCAACGGCTTTGTCGATGGCGGCCTGATTGACGGAGGACACCTTGACGGAGCCGTCATCATCGATATCGACCTTCGCGCCTGTTTCTTCAACGATCTGACGGATAACTTTACCGCCTGTACCGATGACTTCACGGATTTTATCGGTCGGGATTTTGAAGGCAACCATTTGCGGGGCGAATTCAGACACGCCTTTACGGGCCTGGGTCATGGCCTTGGCCATTTCGCCGAGGATGTGAATGCGTCCTTCTTTTGCCTGTGCCAGAGCGATCTTCATGATCTCTTCCGTAATGGAAGTGATCTTGATATCCATCTGCAGCGCCGTGATACCGGTATCGGTACCGGCCACTTTGAAGTCCATATCACCAAGATGGTCTTCGTCGCCGAGGATGTCGGACAAAACAGCGAAGTCCTTACCTTCCTTGATCAGGCCCATCGCGATACCGGCGATCGGACGTGCAAGCGGAACGCCTGCATCCATCATGGAAAGGGATGTGCCGCAGACTGTCGCCATAGAGGAGGAGCCGTTGGATTCAGTGATTTCGGACACGGTGCGAATTGTGTACGGGAATGCCTCAGCCGACGGGAAGAGCGGGTTGATCGCACGCCATGCCAGCTTGCCGTGGCCGATTTCGCGGCGACCCGGTGAGCCCATGCGGCCTGTCTCGCCCACAGAGTAAGGCGGGAAGTTGTAGTGCAGCATGAAGCGAGAACGGTATTCACCTTCCAGCGCGTCGATGATTTGTTCATCGGAACCAGTGCCGAGTGTTGTCACAACGAGCGCCTGTGTTTCACCGCGTGTGAAGAGTGCGGAACCGTGTGCGCGTGGCAGTACGCCAACTTCCGCGATGATCGGGCGGATTGTCTTTGTATCGCGGCCATCGATGCGTTTGCCGGTTTGCAAAATACCGCCGCGTACAACTTCGGCTTCCAACGAGTGGAATTCATTACCGACAGTCTGTTCGCTGATATCGTCATTTGCAAAGGCTTCGATCGCGGCCTTGCGGATTTCTCCAACGGCGGCATAGCGATCTTGTTTGACGGTAATTGTGTAAGCCTTTTTAAGGGCTTCTTCGTACTTTGCCTTAAGATCTTTGTAGAGCTGAACAATCTTCGGATCTTTTTCGGCAACATCCCATGGATCTTTCGCGGCCATTTCTGCCATTTCGATGATTCCATGAATGACCGGCTGGAATGCTTTCCATGCTTCCATGACCGCGCCGAGCATGATCTCTTCGGAAAGTTCCTTGGCTTCGGATTCAACCATCAGAACGCCTTCCACCGTACCGGCAGCAACGAGATCGAGGTCGGAATCTTTACATTCTTCGACCGTGGGGTTGATGATGTATTTGCCATCTTTATAACCAACGCGTGCTGCGCCGATCGGACCCATGAATGGAATGCCGGAGAAGGTCAGCGCGGCGGAACAACCCAGCATCGCAACGATATCCGGATCGTTTTCCATGTCGTGGGACAGAACGGTCGCAACAACCTGAACTTCGTTGTAGAAGTTTTCCGGGAAGAGCGGGCGGATGGGGCGGTCGATCAGGCGGGAAACGAGCGTTTCTTTCTCGCTCGGCTTGCCTTCACGTTTGAAGAAGCCGCCCGGGATTTTACCGGCGGCGAATGCTTTTTCCTGATAGTTCACAGTCAGCGGAAAGAAGTCCTGGCCTTCTTTCACGCTTTTCGCGCCGACAACCGTACACAGAACGGTTGTGCCGCCGATGGTCGCCATAACAGCGGAGTCGGCTTGACGGGCGATTTTACCGGTTTCGAGGATGAGGGTTTTGCCTGCAAAGGGGATTTCCTTGCGGTATACGTTAAACATTAGTCTTAGTCCTTTTGTTTCGTTGTTAATTGTCATTGTGTGAGCCAAACTCCAAAAAATCCCGGAACGAGATTCTTTGCTTTGCTCAGTATGACATCCGAGCGGAAAAGGACGTTTGATCGGTAGGGTATAATGGGGTGGACGGCAAAAGGCTCCGCGTTTCGAAGCATTCAACAGTCAACCTCATCAAACCGGAAATGAGCAAACGCCCTGTTTTCCGGTCCCCTTAATGACATGAAAACCGTGGATAGTCAAAGAATTATACAGGAAGCGGCCAATTTTTTGACATAAAAAATGGAGCTTCATGAGGCTTAAGCCTATGCCATCAAAAGATTTTTTTGCTAGCGCCAACCGAAAGCCGCCCCCGCCGATTTTTGAAGGTTTTGGCAGCGGAATTAAGGCCCTGAATGCGAGCTTGCCAAGCAACTCGTTGATTCCCTTTGACGGCGGACGCGCCTATCGGGTGACAAACGCACAAACCCGCAATTTTGAAATTCATATAGGCCAGATGCAGGCCCTTGCTATAAACGAGTCAGACCCGAATGAACTCTTGCATTATTTCAGGGGCAACGATGATCGAAACGGCACCCTTTATATGGGGACGGCTGGTCTGTTGAATTTCAGCTACATCGCCGCCATGCGACCCGGTGCGGCCATTCTATTCGATAACAATCCGGCCCAGGTGTGGTTTTGGAACCATGTTCTAAACCTTTTGGTAGAAAGGGAGGGGCCTGAGCAATTCATGGATTCCATCGTCACAAGCGCCCCGGATATATATATAAAGCTAAAAAGATTGCACATCGAAGCCGCCAGACCCATGGCAGCGGAAATTGTAATCTGGTC
>CBFGQF010000167.1:0-4152 GCA_965650865.1 uncultured Alphaproteobacteria bacterium
ACAGGCCGCAGTAAAGCCTCCTGCGCGCTCACGATCTCACCGAGATCGTTAATTTCCCCTTCGACCTTTTCATGATCGCCAAACGTTAGGAGCTGAGAGGTGATGGACGCAGCACGTTGGACAGCTTGGGATATGTGCTCAAGGCAATCATAGGTTTCCTGCGCTTCGCTGGTGCTTTTCTTACCTATGCGTGCATAGCCATCTATAATCGAAAGAATATTGTTAAAATCATGCGCTACCCCACCCGCCAATTGCCCGAGCGCTTCCAGACGCTGCGCCTGAAGATAATGGTTCTCCTTGCGCTTCTCCTCACTTGTGTCCTCGATAACGACCAGGCAATAGCGACGGTTCTGACGGTACGGGATGCAATGGAGGCGAAACCATTCAATCCCTCCATCCCGAACGCGCTCCAGATCGGCATAATGCGGAGCGGACCGGGTGAGCGTGGCACCAAATTCTTCCTGCACACCAAAGACACGAAAGACATCCTGGGCCCTTTGATGAAGTATTGCGGAGGATTCGGCCCCGATATAACGTCCCGCGGGTTTGTTGGCATAAACGATGACTGGCTCCTTGCCATCAAGATCCACGGTCAGTATGCCCCATGGCATATTGTCGAGCGCAGCGGACAGTCGTAAAATATGGTCCTGCCCCTTCAACGGACGAAGCATGATCATGGCGCCGCCTTCGTAGTGGCGTGTTTCACAACGATACGGGATATTCGCGGCCATGATTTCCATCGGCGCGCCCGGCGCTTCCATCTTCTCCAGCCAGGCTTTATAGCCCTTTAAATCTTCCGGCAAAGCGGGGCAATATACAGTTTCCAGAAAAGCAGCGGCCGCACGATTATGCGCACAATGGCGTCCATCAGCCGAGAACACAAAGGTGGCGTCGGGCAAAGCCTCAACCCATGAAAAGGATTCAATCTGCTTTTTCTTGAAATACATTGGAATAATTAAATAAATACAACTTATGGTTTATATCATATCAAAGCCCTTGAGAAAACGGGATATTTTCTTTGACAAGAAGCGGAAGCCATATGAAACTATAAGTAGTTGATATTCCCGCCTTTCTTTTCATGACCAAGCGATTTTTGCCACATGCAGCCGTATTGCTGACGCTGTTCCTGACATCAGGAAAAGTGGCATATGCCAATGAAATCTTGGAATCAACCTCATTAACCGGCGTTCTCGGCTTAAACACAGTTCCATCCGCGCGCATGGACAAGACCGGAACAGTGCGTGCGGGATTCGGTCATAGCGATCCCTATAACCACGCCTTCATTGGTATGCAGGTTGCCAAACCTTTGTATGTGAATTTGCGCCAGAGCATGGAAGTATCCTCTGTCGGGGACAAACCAGGCCGCGTCTATCCCGGCATGGATTTCAAGCTGCGCCTCACCGAAGAAGACCGCTATATGCCTGAAATTTCCTTTGGTATGGACAGCGCCATAGGTCACAAGCGTCATTCATCGGAATATTTCGCGCTGTCCAAACGTGTGTATGATTTCGACCTGACCGCTGGGGTCGCGTGGGGACGATTGGGCAGCGCAGGCCATATCAGGAATCCATTTGCCAGGCTCGGCGGGCACTTCGACAAGTCACGCGATTACACGAACGAGAACGCAGGCGGGCCTTCTGACTGGTTTACGGGCAAGGATATCGGTTTCTTCGCAGGGGTAGAATATTTCACACCCCTGCCCGGTTTTTCGTTCAAGGCCGATATTGGCGCGGACCGATATCCGGGAGAGGCCACGACCACTGATTATAAGAAGCCTGCAGCGTGGAGCATTGGATTCAACTACTCCCCCAAAGACTGGATCGATTTCGGCGCGAGCCTGATCGGCGGCGATAAAGTCATGGCACGCCTGACGCTACAAGACAATTTGTTCGACTGGCGTGGCAAATCGCATAAGGACTCCACAGCGCGCCCGCTCAGTGAAACAGCGACCGAAACCAACCGTGAGAAGGCAAAAGAGGAAGCGATCGCCGCCGGTATCGCCATGGGCAAGGTGCGTATCAATGCCGGCGATGTCAGCGGGGTCGTTCACATGAATGATTATGAGCCGGCCGCTATGCAAATCGGCCGCGCTGCACGTCACCTTGCCGCCAATGCAGGGCCTGACATCAAAACGATATCCATCATACCTGTTCGCAACAACATTCGCGGAAAAGCGATTACATTCAGCCGTATTGATTTGACCAATGCGATTGAAAAGCGTCGCGGAAGCCCGGAAGAAATATGGCAAGATGTATCCTTCCGCGATGACAAACGTTCAATCAGTGAAAATCCGTCAGAAAGGAAATTCAAGTTTTACCCCGAATTTTCCTTTAGCCTTGCCGAAGAAGACACCAGCCATCTTTATCGGGCCAGCCTGGTTGTCGAAGAGCGTAAACAATATAAATGGGGGCTTCTCACCGGCAACGCATTACGCCTTAATATCACGGACAGGCTGTACCAGCTTGATAAAATCCGTGCCCTTCCAACCGATCCTGTGCGGTCGGATGTCTCGCACTTCGCCCGCAATACGGTGGCGGTTGACCGGTCATTCTTGTCGTGGATGACCACCATCCGTCCCGATCTTCACTTTGCGGCAACAGCGGGCTATCTCGAAGAAATGTATGCCGGGCTCGGCGGCGAAATTCTCTACCGCCCCTTCGGTTCCCCTTTTGCCCTCGGCGCGGAGATCTGGCGCACGCATAAACGTGACCCGGACAGTTTCCTGGCGCTAGGATTAAAGGACGAAGAGGCACGATATACAGGCCATCTCAATCTTTATTATGATGTCCCAGATACGGACATGACTTTGTTTGCAAAGGTAGGCCGCTTTCTAGGCGGTGATAACGGCTTAAGCACAGGATTGGAAACCACATTCGGCCCGGCAAAACTACGCGGCTTTGTGACCGTGACGAATGAGCGTGATCAGGACGCCTTTGGCAAGGACACAAGTTATTACGGCGGGCTGCAACTCGCGCTACCGCTTGGCAATATCCCCTATGTGCCGCAAGGAAGCGAGGCGCGCGTCAAATTTGCCCCCATGGGCCGCGATGCGGGGCAGGAACTGGATAAACCGGTTTCTCTCTATGAGATTACTGAACCAATGTCTTACCGCCACCTGGGCCGAAACTGGCAGGAGGTTCTGAATTAGGGCTCAGGGGCGTGCCGCCCATGAAACGCTCTTCCGCCAGAAGGTCTGCGGCCTCGCCCGTACCGCGGTGGTCGGCGCGCGCGCGGTTCAGAACATCGGTGACGGTATCGCCAATGCGTTCCACATGCGCCACCATACTTTCACGGGTAATGTCGAAATCGAGCGGATTGTATCCCGACTTGCGGAAATATTCATATGATACGCAAATGACCCCGCCCGCATTGATAACATAGTCCGGCACATAGAGAATATCGCGGTCCATCAACATAATGTCATGGTGCGCTTTTAGAAGTTGGTTGTTAGCGGCGCCCGCAACGATCTGTGCGTTCATTTTAGGGATGGTGTCATCATTCAGAATTCCGCCCATAGCGCAAGGGGAGAAAACCTCGGCCCCCGTTTCATAAATTTCATCAAGGCCGACCACATGGCCCGTGCCAAGTTCTGCGTGGGCCATCTTTAAACGCTGTTCATCGGCATCTGTGTAAAACAATTCGACCCGATCTTGTTTCAGTAACTTGCACAGTTCAAGCCCCACGGCCCCAACACCCTGCACAGCGACTTTCAGCCCTTGCAAAGTGTTGCCACCGTAGCGATGAAGCACTGCCGCACGCAAACCGCAGTACACACCGAGTGCGGTAAGCGGCGATGGGTTCCCGCCCAGTTCACCAAAGCCCTTACCGCGTAAATATTCGGGCGGCAGGCCAGTGACATGATCTGTTTTTTTCGCCATCGCCACCATGTCGTCTTCATTGGTGCCGGAATCTTCGGCCGTCACGTATTTCCCGTCAAAGCTTTCAACCGCTTCGCCCATATCTTCCATCAAGTTTTCGGTTTTGTCGGTACGGAAATTGCCGATGATCACGGATTTCCCGCCACCGAGCGGCAAGCCCGCCATAGCGTTTTTGTACGTCATGCCACGGGAAAGACGCAGGACATCGGTAAGCGCCGCGCCCTCATCGGCATAATCGTAAAAACGGCAACCGCCCAGCGCAGGGCCTAGGTTG
>CBFGQF010000168.1:0-4143 GCA_965650865.1 uncultured Alphaproteobacteria bacterium
CAACGCCAAGATCGACACCATCCTTTCCAATTCCTTCGGCTTCGGCGGCACCAATGCCACGCTCGCCCTATCAAGATATGAGGCGTAAATTATGAGCATTGCAAAGTCAGAGATTATGAAGGGCAAACGCGGCCTGATCATGGGTGTTGCCAACGAAAAATCCATCGCATGGGGCATGGCGCAAACGCTTGCCGCCCACGGCGCGGAACTGGCGTTTACCTATCAGGGCGATGCGTTCGGCAAGCGCGTTATTCCGCTCGCCGAAAGCCTTGGTTCACCGCTCGTCCTTAACTGTGATGTGGCAAAGGAAGAAGATCTGGATTCAATCTTCGCCCGCATTGAAAAAGAATGGGGCGGACTGGATTTCGTTGTCCACGCGATTGCCTATTCCGATAAGGAAGAATTGAAAGGGCGGTATGTCGATACATCCCTGCAAAACTTCCTGACCTCCATGCATATCTCCTGCTATTCCTTCACCTCCGTCATGCGCCGCGCGGCGCCGTTGATGAAGGACGGCGGGGCCGCTGTGACGCTGTCATACTATGGCGCGGAAAAGGCGATGCCGAATTACAATGTGATGGGCGTGGCCAAGGCGGCGCTCGAAGCCTCCGTTCGTTATCTTGCGGCGGATCTCGGCCCGCAAGGTGTGCGCGTCAATGCAATCTCGGCTGGCCCGATGAGAACGCTGGCAGGGGCCGTGATCGGTTCCGCCCGCACGACATTCAAATACAATGTCATGACCGCGCCGCTGCGCCGCTCTGTCGAACTGGAAGAGCTCGGCGGGACTGGATTGTATCTACTTTCCGACCTATCCGGCGCCGTCACAGGCGAAGTGCATTATGTCGATTGCGGTTTCAACGCGGTCGGCATGCCGATGCCGGACCAGATACAGGGATTGTTCAAGAACGGTGATTAAAAAACGGGACCGAAGGGTCCCGTTTCTTTTATGAGCGGGTTGCGCCAAATTATTCTTCCGTGCGGCCACCGCTGCTGGAATGCTGACTGCCTTTTTTACCGGCTTCGCGTGCGCGTTCCGGATCATTTTTAAAATTGCCTGGCGAGTTTTGTCCACCTTTGTTACGGGCTTCGTCATCCAGATTGTTTTGCGGGTTTTGATTCGCCATTTTCACTTCTCCTTTTTGGTTTGAGTGTATCTAGCCAATCACATCTTCCGCTTACGGGTTCCGGATTAATTTTTAAAAGATAACGGGGCCGTTTGGCCCCGCTTCTGTTATTGTCCTAGCGCTTATTCTTTTTCAGGGTTTCATCTTTTTTAGGATCGTAGGCGTGGGTTTTATCCTGATCGTTCCCAAAATTGACGGGATTGTTGTTATTACGCGGGGCATTGTTTTGTTCGCTCATAATCTTCTCCTTAAGAACATACACAACACAAACCGTTTGTCTGCCAAGCGGTTCCCATACGTGTAAGAAAACGGGGCCGCATGGGCCCCGTTGTTCGATTGCTCCGGAACTTTATTCAGGGCGGCGCCCGCCGCTGCTGGAATGCTGCCCGCCTTTTTTACCGGCTTCGCGTGCACGTTCCGGGTCATTTTTGAAATTGCCCTGATTGTTCGACCTGTTCTGATTTTGTTGATTTTGATTGGTCATTTTGTGTTCTCCTTTCATTTGCTTGTAAGAACACTTTGCCAATCATCACCGCCGTTTCATGGTTCCTTGAAATTTTTGCAAGTCTGGAATGAGCGGGCCTAATTCAGGCCGCCTGCCAGATTTTCGATTATGATGTCCGGATTGTCGGAAAAGAAACAATCGACGCCGAGTCGTTGCAGGGCACGTGCTTCCATAGGATCATTGACCGTATAAACCAGAAGAGGCAATTCAAGATCCATCACTTCATCTGCAACTTCGCGAGTTACCAGGCGGGAGCCGAGATTGATGGTTTTAACATCAAGGTAGTCCGCAAGGTCTTTCCAGTTTGGCGGCATTTCATCGCCGCCGATCAGAAGGCCGCGGGCGTAATCGGGCGCGAGGTCCATCGCGGCCTCAAGCGAAACATGCTGGAACGAGGAGATGAGCAGCTTTGACGGGTCATCCCAATATTGCGAGAGTTCGGCGAGTGCGACCTCTGCCGTTTCTTTTTCGCGGCCCGGGCAGGGTTTGATTTCAAGGTTCAGGCCAAGATCATGTTTGAGGATGACATCGACCGCTTCTTCCAGCGTCGGGATTTTGATGCCGGCGAAACTATCGCCGAACCAGCTGCCGGCCTCCAATTGTTGGATATCATCAAAAGTGGCGAGCGCCACGGGACCAGAGCCATTGGTCGTGCGGTCCAGTTCTTCGTCATGAAAGATAATGGGAACGCCATCGCGCGTCAGTTTTACATCCAGTTCAACCCATTCCACGCCAAGGCTGGCCGCCGTTTTGATGCTTTCAAGGGTGTTTTCGGGCGCATAGGCCTTGGCACCGCGGTGGCCGATGACTTTGGGCAGGTTTAAGGGCATGATCTTTTCATCCTTGGTTAAAATCATCCTATAAGTAGCACAAACGGTGGAATTTTTGTGGCGTTTTTCGCATTGTTTGTGTATCAAACGCGAAGTTGGATCAGAGGAGAGTGTTAATGAAATCATCCGCCCAGAAAGTGACCAAGGCCCAATCCGCCGCCAAGGCCATGAGCCCAGCCGAAAAGATGATGCAGTGGCAGGCCGACAACGCCGCCAATACGGACGAAACCATTACGGGCGCCAAAATCGGCTGGAAACACATCGATGATGAGAAGGGGCGCGGCATGTTTGCCCTGCGCGATTTCAAAAAGGGCGAAGTTCTTGAAATTTCCCCGGTCGTTCCCGTCGCCGCCGCCGACATTCCGGATAGCGGCGGGGCACCGGATGGATATCTTCTCGACTGGGACGACGAGACGGAAGGTGAAGAACACTGCATGCCGCTTGGTTACGTCATGATGTATAACCACAGCGCGGAGCCAAACATCCATATCGAAAGCGATCTTGGCGAATATACCATGACCGTCACCGCCATGCGCGATATCAAAAAGGGCGAAGAGCTTTGCTGGAATTATTCCTGCGAAATCTGGTGGGAAAACGAAGAAGAATAAGATGACAAAAAGGCCCGCGCTGAGCGGGCTTTTTCATGCGGCAAAATGAATGCGTTTATATCCCTGTAATGTTTTGCGCAGGAACGTCAGCGGGGAGCGTTTAAAGAGATATTTGATACGGGCCTGCAGAGTCGTTCCTTCGTGGTTTTCAACGATCTCGCTACGGAATTTTACGTTGCCTGCATCGGCATAGAAAAATTTATCCTGAATGCAAAGGGCGGGAACAACTTGCGCAATCGTGATTTTGTCGGCAACGGCAGGGTGTTCGAACGAGAATAGGAAATGATCCGCCGTGTCATGGGTCGCGGTGGGGAGCCCCACAAGATACTGGGCGCATTTGCGGCTGATGATATAGCCGCCGGCGCACCAGCTGGTCGAGAATACTTGCCGGACTTCCCGGCCATGATGCGTGGAAAGCGGATCCTTGCCCAGCAAAAGACGGTTGGTGGATGTTTCAAGGCGCACGATATCAACGCCATCGGGTATCCATGATGTATCATTCAGAAAATGGGGAAGGGCATCGGACAAATGGATATCGTCTTCAAAAATGGCCGTATAAGAATCGGCGCTTTGCGCGGCGATTTGCCAGAGGGCATAGTGGCTGAGAAAACACCCCATCTGCCCACGGTTCCATGATTTGCCAGGGGCCTGGCGCGGACGGGCGCTTTTAAAGGATTCAAAATCCCTATCACTCACCTTGCTTCCGTCCACGGCAGGGAATCGTTCATAGGCTATCCCGAGCGCGGATGTGCGGGCACGCACAGAATCCATACGGTCTGCATTACGGTCCAGATTAATGAAGTAAGATTTAATCACGAGTATATCCTTTATGTCAGATACATATATCTAGCCTTTATGGCGCGTAATGTCGATAACCGCACGCGCGCAGAGAATGGCTAAATGCCTCAAAAGCGGGCTGGTTATAAAAAAAGTAGTTGTAGCGGCGAAAATTTTATGTTTTCATTTTCTTTATGAACATTCTTTGGCAACAGACACAGATTATTTGTTGGGCCTCCAAGGTCCTGACATCTGTTGCCGTGCGTACGATGCGCTAACGCGCATTCATACATAAACTT
>CBFGQF010000169.1:0-4134 GCA_965650865.1 uncultured Alphaproteobacteria bacterium
AAGATCGGTGGAATTGAACGTGAAGGGGCGCATTTTCCACGCCCGCACGGCCAATGGCGCGGCGCGTTTTACCTTCGCCGAATTGTGCGAGCAGCCGCATGGCGCGGAAGATTATCTGGCGATTGCGGAAAAATTCGAATCCATCATCATAGAGAATATTCCCAAGCTTGGTTATGACCGTCGCAATGAAACCAAGCGTTTTATGACGTTGATTGACGTTCTTTATGATATGCGCCGCCGCGTGGTGATGTCGGCAGAAGCGGCAGCCGACAAACTTTACCAAGGCACCGACTATATTTTTGAATTCGAACGGACGGTTAGCCGTCTGATGGAAATGCAATCGACATCCTATCTTCCAGCCGCTGGCCCGGCTGTGGTAAGATAAGTAATGCTTTCCTTTCTGGAAAAATTCTTTCCGGCTCTCTCCAAACCGCTTGCCGAAGTGGACGAAATGATACTTGCCGAAAACGGCACCGAAAAACAGCGTTATGCATTGGCCCGTAGTGAGCAGACATCACAGGATACATTATATTTTCTGGCCGACAATGATCCGTCCGTGAAAGTCAGGCGCGCGGTTGCGGGAAATCCGTCTACACCGATTCAGGCAGCAACAGTTTTGGCGTCGGATAAATCCGAAGATGTACGGATGATATTGGCGCGGCGTTTGATGGTGGTATTGCCGTCCCTATCGCAGGATAAATACAGTCAGCTTTATGCCTTTGCGGTGCAGGCCTTAGGCGATCTTGCGCTCGATGAAGTCCTAAAGGTACGCCGTGCGCTGGCTGAAACATTGAAGGATCATGCGCATACGCCGCCCTCCGTTGCCCTGCAATTGGCAAAAGATTTAGAAAGAACTGTGTCCGAACCGATCCTGCGCTTTTGCACGGCGCTATCGGACGATGCACTCATAGAGGTTTTGCAAACCCATCCGGCGCAATGGGCTGCCGAGGCGGTAGCGCAGCGTAAAACGTTGAGTGCGCCAGTATCCAAAGCCGTTATTCAGACAGGAAACCGTAAGGCCGGGGAATATTTGTTACAGAACGAGGGCGCGGAGATAACGATTGCTTTGCTGGAGGATATTGTCGAACGTGCCCGCGAATATCCGGAATGGCATAAACCGATTGCGAGCCGTGCTGCGCTGCCGCCACTCATGGCTGAAAAGCTCGCGGCGTATGTGGATCAATCGGTCCGTAAGATTTTGATGGAGCGTAGCGACCTTGATGAACACACGATTCAGAAGATAGCGGTCATCATGCAACGCCGCGTCAAGTTTCAGGACGAACATAAAAAACGCACGCAGGCCGTCAAGGACGATAAAAGCCCTGCACAAAAAGCGCGGGAATTTTTTGATAACAATGAATTGACCGAAGAATTGATCGGCGATGCGCTTGCTATGCGGGACTACGGCTTTGTCATGGAATCTTTGGCACTCCTTGCAAAGGCCAAGCCGCAAACCATTCAAACGGTGTTCGATGCAAAGGCACCGAAATCCATATGTGCCATATGCTGGAAGGCGGGCTTCTCCATGCGCTTTGCTTTGCAATTGCAACAAACAATGGGGCAAGTGCCTGCTAAATCGCTTGTCTATCCGCGTGGCGGTACGGATTATCCTTTCACGAGGCAAGAGATGGAATGGCAGCTGGATATAATCGGGATTAATTAAGGGTATTTTGCCGTTGCCGCAAAATTTGCCCGGCGAGCACAGGGTTCAACATAGGGAAGAGCATCAATGGCAGCTCGCAAAATTTTGTAACCTCGTTTTGCTCGAGAACGATTTCCATACCGTCCTTGTCGAAGGCGATGCAGAATCCTTCCTCATGAAAAACTTCCGAAAGAATCTCTATTACTTTTTGTCCATCTAATCGGCCAGTTCCACAGATGCTGTTTGAAGGATAGGCAACCTTAAGCAGGATAACGTTTTGCCCATATCGATTGTCGACATCAACTACGGCTTTAGGTTTTGGAGAATCGTCGGGCACCTGCGTGGCAACAATCTCGTTGAACGCATCTTTCAAGTAGAACTCAATCCAATCGGCATCAGTATCAGACATGTAAATTACCCATGGTATGCTTTTATAAGCGTCTTTCTGTTATGTCAATATACCATTCGTTAACCACCCTTGTGCTGTGATGCAGCGGTGATAAACTTCCCACAATTGGGATTCATTTAACGTTCAAAGGACACATTATGGCACGCGCAAAAATCGGTTTGGTTGGGGCAGGGATGATCGGCGGGACGCTCGCACACCTTGCGGGTTTGAAGGAATTGGGCGATATCGCGTTGGTTGATGTTGCCGATGGTATTCCGCAAGGGAAGGGTCTTGACCTCGCCGAAAGCGCCCCTGTCGAAGGGTTTGACGCCAATTATGTCGGCTCCACTGATTATGGGATTCTTGAAGGCAGCGATGTCGTCATTGTGACGGCCGGTGTTCCGCGCAAGCCGGGCATGTCCCGCGATGATCTGATTGGCATCAATTCCGGCATCATCAAAACCGCCGGTGAAGGCATTAAAAAATATGCGCCGAACGCGTTTGTGATTGTGATCACAAACCCGCTCGATGCCATGGTTGGCATTATGCAGCAGGTCACAGGCTTTAAACCCGAGAAGGTTGTGGGTATGGCGGGGGTTTTGGATTCCGCGCGTTTCCGATACTTCCTTGCCGAAGAATTCAAAGTGTCGGTGGAAGATGTGACGGCCTTCGTTCTTGGCGGTCACGGTGATACCATGGTGCCGCTGGTTCGTTATTCGACAGTGGCGGGCATTCCTTTGCCGGATCTCGTTAAAATGGGTTGGACAACACAGGAAAAGCTGGACCAGATCGTTCAGCGCACCCGTGACGGCGGCGCCGAGATTGTGGCTCTGCTCAAGACCGGTTCTGCTTATTATGCGCCGGCCTCATCCGCTATCGCGATGGCCGAAAGCTATCTGAAAGACAAAAAGCGCGTTCTTCCATGTGCCGCCAAACTGACGGGGCAATATGGTGTGAAGGATCTCTATATTGGCGTCCCGGTTGTGATCGGCAAGAACGGCGTTGAAAAAATCGTCGAAATCGAACTAAACGCGGAAGAACAGAAAATGTTCGATCATTCGGTGAATGCGGTGAAGGATTTGATGACGGCTGCGCAAAAGGTTGCCGCGTAATCACATATCATTACAAATGAAGAAGGCCCGGAAAAACCGGGCCTTTTTTCTTTACCTTACGAATTTCAACTCAGGTGGTGCGACAATCTGCGGAGTTTGAATTTCAACTTTTCCGATCGTTTCATCAGGATCGTTGTCAAACTGGTCCGCGACATCGATTTTTATACGGCGGCTGTCATGGGCTGTGCTACGTGGTTTGAAAACGCAGACCATGCCGCTGCAATCCCTGCCATCGGGGTCTAGGAAATTTTCAATCTTTGTGACTTTTTCCGGTTCGAAGGCGAAGCCTACTCGATCGTGGAAGCGGACATTGGACCGTTCGATCAATCGATCCAACGCATCCTTGCGTTCCGCATATTGCAGGGGGTCTGTAATGGATTGCAGTTCCCTTTGTTCGCGCAAAATACGTGCCATACGGTTGTTGAGAAGGCGGGCTGTTTCCGCGCTGACATCCTCGCTCTCATAAATAAACTGCGCATCGGCGAAAATCATTTCGTTCGATTTATCATCAAATTTACCTGATAAGGATGGAGATGTCGATGCCGCCACAGGCGCTGCGACGGCCGCAAAGGCCCGTTTGGCCCATTGTTCGATGAGGGCGGTGGATAGCGCCATCGCCTGTAATGCTTCTGCTAGCGCCTTTACGCCATAGGGATCGTGCCCGTGATGTATGGTGTGATGGCGGTTTTTTCCGCCGCGTCCAACGATGATCTTGCCCGCACCCGTTGTGACGGAATCATCGTCCAGATCGTGATAGGCGGCATTTTCAAGGGCGACTTCACCCCGGAAAAAATCATCCCGCTCTTCTTTGTCTTACCTGTTCTCTCGCCGGTTCTTTTCAAGGCGCTGCTGTTCGAACAATTTATCCAGCAATTCCTGCGTGGACATAAACTGCGCCTGCTGCTTTTCCCTGACCATTTTTATATCTTGCATGATTGCACCATACCATAAATGCAGGTTTGGTGCAAATTTTTGACATAACTATCTTTGGA
>CBFGQF010000170.1:0-4097 GCA_965650865.1 uncultured Alphaproteobacteria bacterium
GCGGGTGAAACTATTGCGCCCGTTTCTGTTGCAATGCGTCAACGAATTTGTGCACGGCGTCATGCATTTTGGCGCAATTTGCATGAGAGTATTCTTATAAAGGCAGGAGAGACACCATGATTGCAATGTCATTAGCCGTTTATCTGTGTATTTCTGGGTTGGTGCTTATACCGTTTGTTCTGCGTTACGCATTCGTCGTGCGCCACGAGAAGCATGAACCGCGTAATAATATCCTGGGGTTGCACCACTCTATGGCCAAGCAGGCAGAGGATATGTTCCTGTCTAAATTCATGCGCCACTGGTAAGAAAAGCGCGCCACCTTTATTCCCTTGCGGTCATTCGGGCTTTTATGCTTAGCCTATGATCCGATGTTAAGACGCCTGTACCGATTTGCCAGAGCCTCTTTTTTGCATTCCCTGATACCGGAAAGCAAGGCCTTGCCGTTCGAAAACGGCAGGAACGGAATTGAAATCGTCGGCCTCTTCCACAATCCCTCCGGTCTTGGAGAGTCTGCGCGCCTTTGTGCAAGACAATTGCATAGCAATGGCTACAAAATCCGCTGCATCAGCGCGGAAAGTTTTTTCTACAAAAAGCGGGAGCTTGACTGGTCCTTCGAGAACACGGCGGAAGCGCACGAGATTGGCCTGCGGATTATTCATCTCAACCCTCCGATGCTGCCACCCTATGCGCTTTTGGGTGGCGTACGGTCTTATACATCAACCTACAATGTGGGTTACTGGGCCTGGGAACTTGAACATTTGCCGCCAGAGTGGGTAAAGGCCCTGTCCTACATCAACGCCGTCATGGGGCCATCGAACTTCACGGTGAATACTTTCCGGCGTTACACCGACAAACCCGTTCTAAAAGTTCCGCATCGGGTTCAGGTTAACACGGTGACATCCGGTATTCGGGATCGCCTCGGCATCGCGCCCGATTGCTTTCTGGTATCTTGCATTTTCGCCACGCAATCTTCGCTGGAACGAAAAAACCCCGAAAGTTTGATCCGCGCTTTTCTTCAAGCGTTCGGCACAGACAACAAAGCCTGCCTTGTTTTTAAAATTAGCAATATCGGCCCCGACAAAGACCGTCTTGAACAAATGACCCGCGGACATGACAATATTTTGTTCATCGACGATGTCTGGCCGCATGAAGATATTCTGGGTCTGATCGCGGAATCGAATGTTTACGCCTCGCTCCACCGCTCCGAAGGTTTTGGCCTGAGCCTTGCCGAGGCAATGCTACTCGGCACGCCCGTGATCGCCACCAACTGGTCCGGCAATGTTGATTTCTGCAACACGGAAAACAGCTTCCCCGTCGGTTATTCAAAAATCAATGTGCGCTCGTCCCATTCCGAATTTTTGAAAGCGGGGGCAAGCGTGTGGGCAGAACCCGATATCGTCCAGGCCGCCCGCCTGCTTAGGCAAATCCGCCAAAATCCGCTTGAGGCCACCGCAAAGGCGGAACGCGCACGGGTAACGGCGCGGGATTATTTCACTACGTCCCATTACCGGGATGCGGTGGAATATTTAAGAACCCTTAATCCTGCGAACCGTTGAGACAAACGCTGCGCCGCCTTGCCACCGCCTTGCTTTTGCTTTACTGCAAAAAAGACAGGCAAGGAAATTAGCCCCCATGAAAGTCGTATTGATCACCGGACATGATTGTGTGTCCCTGCGCAAAACCGGATTCCATTTCTGGGCCGACATTGCCTCTTCACAGGGTCACAGGGTCGCCTGGATTACACTGGGGCAAAGTTATCTGACCGCCCTGCGTCACCGCAACGGAATGCCCGCCGGACCTGTCAATCAATGGGTCGATCATACCCCGAACATCAAATTCTGGCGCTGGTGCCCCCCCGTTCATCCGGTCAAGGCCGGACCGTTCACACAGCTTCTTGCACCGTTTTTTTCGGCGCTCTGCCCTGCCCTTGTTCCAACGGGTATGATGCGCGAAATAAAAGATGCCGATATTATCATTGTCGAGACAGGCATGGGCCTGATGCTTGTGCCGCGTCTTGCCAGCGCCTGTCCCAAGGCGCGGCTGATCTATTATTGCAGCGATCGTCTGGATACGTTGCGCGCCCATCCATCAATCATGACGGCGGAGAAAACCGCACTCCCTTACTTTTCGTTGGTCCGCACTAACTCTCCTGCCCGCAACGCTGATTTTCCCTCACATCCGAATGTACGCTACATCCCGCAAGGCATCGACAAGGCGCAATTTGACCGCGACTATCCCAACCCCTATCAGGGCTCGAAGAATATTATTGGCGTTGGCGATATGCTTTTCGATGCACAGGCAGTGGCGACCATGGCGCGGGCGCTGCCGGATTGGCAGTTTCATCTGTTCGGGCGCGGCTGCGCATTAGGTGAAAGATTGCCCAACGTCACGGAATATGGTGAACGTGCTTACAACGATATTATTCCTTATCTGAAACATGCCGATATCGGTCTTGCACCGTACCGGTATGATAACCACGCCGCCTATCTGGGCCAATCGAGTCTTAAAATTGCCCAATATACTTATTGCCGCCTGCCGGTGGTCGCCCCGTCCTTCATTCCGGCGGCGGCGCATATAAAATCTTATCGGCCCGCTGATAGTCAAAGCATGGTTGACGCCGTTTCCGATGCTGCCGCTTGCAACCGCGAAGCGATAGACCGCCGGAACATTCCGGACTGGACCTATGTTTACAAGGATATGCTGGAGGGCATTCAATGAAATTTCTGATCGCAACGCTTATTCTGTTTCTATCGGCCCCCGCCGCCGCGCAGGACCAAACTTTGCCCCGTCTACAGGTGAATGGAAACACGCTGCAAACAGTGGATGGCACGCCCGTTACTTTGCGCGGGGTAAGTCTGTGCTCGCTTGATTGGCACAAACCGCATGACCTGATGAGAAAAATTTCCACCGGACCCGAGGCATGGAAGGCAAACGTTCTACGCTTGCCCGTTCAACCCAAGGAATGGCGCAAGAAAGAACCGATCAAATATTTGCGGCAGAATATCGATCCGGCTGTCAAACTGTGCAAGGAAAACGGCCTTTATTGCATCATCGACTGGCACGAGATAAACGACTGGACGAAACCGGAAGTGTCACGGGAACTGGAAGAATTCTGGAAGATTGTCGCGATCCGTTATGCCGGAACGCCAAATATTCTTTATGAGGTTTTCAACGAACCGACTGAGCCGAAAAAAAGGGACGCGGCGAACTGGGCCTTGTGGCGAACACAGATGCAAAAATGGGTGGATATGATCCGCAAGGATGCGCCAGATACGGTTTTGCTTATCGGGTCCCCGCACTGGAGCCAGATGCCGTCCTTTGCGGTCGATGCGCCGCTGGAGGGGAAAAACCTCGCCTATGTTGTGCATGTTTATCCGAATTACAAGCCCAAGCAATGGGACGCGCTCTTCGGTGATGCGGCGGAGCACATTCCGATCTTCATGACCGAGTGGGGTTGGACGGATGATAAGGATGCGTTCTGGGTGATCCGCGGCAATCAGGAAACATTCGGCCAGCCCCTGAAGGACTATCTGGATGCCCGCCCGCAGATCAGCTGGACCGCATGGAGTTACGACCCGAAATGCGGCCCTGCCATGCTGGGCAAGGATACGGACATGGGCGCCTTCGTTAAAGACTGGCTCGCCGAATCGAACTAGAACTGCTTGCTAAAAGAAAGAATGACGCGGTTGTCGGTATAGTTCTCCGTCGCAACCGATGAATCCCTTTGTCTGTAATCATAGCTCAAATTCACGCTCGCGCCATTGAACGGGATATATTCAAGACCAACCCCGGCGCCGTATGTCTTGTCGTCACGCGGGGTTGTCTGTGCCGAAAAATCATTCTCGCTGAAAGATGTATCGCCCGTCAGGAAGAAATTGTCACGAAGCATATGCTCTATGCGGAGTGAATACGTCGTTGCAATATTGGCCGAGGCATCACCGTAAATCGTTTCGTTCACGCCGCGATCGACAGAACCGATCAGACTGGTCAGGCCAGTGACGTTCCAGATCAGGGATCCACCGTAATTTAACTCTCCTATATCGGAAAAATTGCCGCTATAGGTCCGGCGCAGATAACCGGCATAAACATCGGCCTTT
>CBFGQF010000171.1:0-4044 GCA_965650865.1 uncultured Alphaproteobacteria bacterium
ATCCGACAGGAAAATACTGCGGTAATGAACAATCTCGTGTGGCAAGAGGGCCTCTTGTCAGGTGTTTCAACCTGATTCCAATCTTACCTGATTCTTGCACTGCAAAAAACCCCTAATCGGTCTCTAGAAACTGAATGGCGGCCTTGCGCCAGCTGTAATGTTCCAACGCGTGATCATGTCGCTCGCTTGCGGTTCCGCCATTCTGAAGGGCGGTTTGAGCTGCGATGGCGAGATTTTCATGCAAAGCGCCGAGCAAGGGAGATGTGACGATATCGACGGGACCAGTCACAGGGTAAGCAGCGATGGGGATGCCGCAGGCCATGGCCTCTATCAACACCATGCCAAACGTGTCGGTTTTCGAGGGGAAGACAAAAAGATCGGCAGAGCGGTAATGGTCCGCAAGGTCCTTGCCCGTTTGTTTGCCGGCAAAGATTGCGGATGGATATTTGGCGCGGAGCATATCCAAATCCGGGCCCGTTCCCACGATGACCTTGCTGCCATTCCAGTCCATATCCAAAAAAGCCTCAAGATTTTTTTCGATGGCGACACGTCCGACATAAAGGGCAACCGGTTTTGGCAAATCCTTGAACAGATTTTTATCTCCCGCATGAAAGACCGCATAATCTATGCCGCGCGTCAGGCGTTTCATGGGGCAATCAAAACCCCATTCACGCAAAGTATCCTCCAGGCTTTGGGTCGCAAGAAAAAGGCATGAGGAATGTTTATGGAACCAGCGGACGAAAGCAATACCGAGCGCACGGACAGGATTATAAAGGAAGGGGAGGAATTTCGCGGCACGGGCAGCGGCGTAATCCGGAAAGTGCGTATGGTAACAACTGGTGAATTCCATGCCGTATTGCACGGCATATTTGCGGGCAGCGAGGCCTAAGGGGCCTTCGGTCGCGATGTGCAAAAGGCCAGGTTGAAAGTCTTCGATCATCCGGCGCAATGTGTGATAGGGGGATAAAGTCAGGCGGATTTCGGAATAGCCCGGCATCGGCATGTTACGGGGGAAATCGCCGGGGCCGATAATTTTGACCTCATACCCCATAGCGGTCAGTTCCTGATAAAGATATTCATAAGTCCGGACCACGCCGTTCAATTGCGGATGCCATGCGTCGGTAACGATCAGGATTTTCAAATTGTGGTCCTTTAACTAGCCCGTGACTTTTACACGTTCCGACTTTACACTTGTTTGCATGGAAGGAAAACGCCGTAAATTATCCCTCTCCGCAATCATCCTCATTTTGATGAGCGGCAACGCATGGGCGCAGGAAGAGGAAGCCTTGGCTTCCTGCCTGACCAACGAAACCGAGATTATTTCCATCCGCGAACCACAATTCGGCGCCATTTATAAATGGGATATGTCTGAAGGTGATGATGGCATGGAACAATATGCCGATGTCGTGCCACTGGAAGAGGGCGCGTTCGTTGTCGGCGGTTCTTACTCCAAGGACAAGAAGGATGAAACCGTCCGTCCGCTCCTGATCCAATTCGATAATCGTTTCAAAAAGGTCTGGGAGATGAAGGGCGATGTGACGGGGGCCAAAACCATTATGCATGTCATCAAGACCAAATCCGGTTATACCGTGGCGGGCGATATGCGCGATAAAATGCGTGGCGGTTTTTACATCGGTTTCTTCGATGACAGCGGCAAACCGAAAGGTGAAGTGCCGTACTATGAAGATGGCGGTAGCGTCGAGGTGAAATCCATTCATCCGGCCGATGGGGGAAGTTATATCGTTGCCGCACAATTCACCGATGCAAAGGATGACCAGCAGCAATATGGTTTGATTTATAACGTTTCGGGATCAGGAAAGGTTTTGTGGAAACGATCCTACCGTCCGGGACCTACAACCGTGTTCCAGACATTACAGCCAACGCTCGATGGTGCCTATGTCGTAGCAGGGCAAATCGTCACGGGTGAGAACAAATCCGCCGGATGGGCGATGCGTGTTGAAAAGAATGGCGCGATAGGATGGCAACGCACCTATCCTCGCGGCCTCGCTGCATCGCTTTATGGCGCCGGACAATTCAGCGACGGATCGTTTATACTTACAGGGAAAATCCGTCCGCTTGCCGGTGCGAAAACCGGCCTTGCCGCTTGGGTGATGAAAACGGATGCATCGGGCGCGCCTTTATGGCAGCGTTATTTCAACTCCGAATTTTATGATTACGCCGCGTCGGATATTATTGCCTATGAGGATGGCCGGGCGAGTGTTTTGATCAACGGTGCGGCGCTGGACAGCGATTACCGTTCCCATGCCCGCCTTGCCACGTTCAACCAGCGCGGACAGGTCTTATCGTTGGAAGACTATACCGCAGGGCAGAATGCGCAGGCATCGGCCCTTGTTTCGGGGCCGGGGGCCGAGCGCATTTTAGCAGGGCATAGCCAGACAAGTTTCGGCGATGATCAAGCCAAGGACGAGCCTGCGCCGCCTTATACCTATGACGGCTGGGTCGTTGCGACGCCGGCGCTGGATGTTTACAGTGATCCCTGCATACCGGAAAAGCCAAAAAGCCCGATTCTTCGCTAATAATCATAAAAAGCGTGACTTCGTCCCCTCACCCCAGTAAAACCCCCGCATGAGCGAATTTGAAGACGATATCGATGGCGGCGAAGACGGCGTTGAGTCCGGCAAGAACTGGATTTTCAAGGTCCGGGAGAACGGCCGCCTTGATAAGATACTTGCAACCATGGTGGGCGAGTATATCGAGGGCGTTTCAAGATCGCGTCTTAAAAACTTGATCCTCGAGGGTCGTGTCACGCTTAATGACAAAATTTGTACAGATGCCTCAATGCCTGTAGTCGCAAACGACCGCATCGAACTGGTCATCCCTGCGCCAGTCGAGGCGAACCCACAGCCGGAGAATATCCCGCTCGATATTATTTTTGAAGATGAAGATTTACTCGTCATCAATAAACCGGCCGGCATGGTTGTTCATCCGGGGGCAGGGAATCCTACCGGCACATTGGTCAATGCGTTGCTTTATCATTGTGGGGATGAGCTTTCCGGCATCGGCGGCGTCAAGCGTCCCGGTATTGTTCATCGTCTTGATAAGGATACATCCGGCCTTATGATGGTGGCGAAAAGCGATCGTGCGCATCAAGGGCTTGCCGCGCAGCTCTCCGACCGTTCTCTGGGCCGCATTTATTCCGCGCTGGTGTGGAAGATGCCAACGCCAATCAAGGGCACGATCGATGTTCCAATCGGTCGTCATCAGACCAACCGTTTGAAGATGTCTGTACGCTCCCACAAAATGGGACGAGAGGCGCAGACGCATTATCTGCGTGAAGAAACATTCAATGATGTGGTCAGCGTCGTGACATGCCAGCTCGAAACCGGCCGTACGCACCAGATCCGCGTTCATATGCAGCATCTGGGGCACCCGCTGCTGGGTGATCCTATTTATGGTTTGCCGGAACAGGAGCAACGCTCGCTTTTGAACCGCGGCGGTTATGAGCCGGAGGTGCGGGACGAGATTCTGGCCTTCCCGCGTCAGGCTTTGCATGCCGGGGAGATTCACTTTATTCACCCTGTCACGGACGAGGAAATGAGCTTTGAAGCACCTGTACCAGCGGATTTCTCCCGTTTGCTGGAACTGCTGCAATCCTAATATATGCAAGCAATAACAATGGGTTATTTAATGGCGACGCCTCAAATTTGCGGAATGTATAAAATTTTACGTAAAATATAATTATAGAGATTGATCAGTATGGGGATACTGATTGTAGAACGGCCGAGGACGAAGGAATTAACGAACACGCACAAGTTTTACGCTTAACCGATCTGGTACCCATGACTTTACGCCCCTCAAAAAGGGGCGTTTTTTTTACGGTATTTGACCTTGATATCATTCGGTGAAATCCTTACAAAAAATGAAACACTCACCTTAAGGAACTCCTGATGATTTTCACGAATCTTAATGAAGACACATTGAAGGCGAACCCGTCCTATGACGGACATGAAGCTGTGCGCCGGTTCCTATTGGGGGAAGATACAGAAACAGTCGCGATCGTTGCGGTCCATAACAGCAACCTAG
>CBFGQF010000172.1:0-3972 GCA_965650865.1 uncultured Alphaproteobacteria bacterium
AGCACCATGGCGATGCCGAGCGTGACATAAACCTCGTGCACCGCTTGTTCGACAAAAACGGATGTGTCATAGCGTTCCTGAATTTGCATGCCTTCGGGCAGGGATGAATTGATCTGTTCCGCCTTGGCCTGCGCCGCGCGCGCAACGGAAATGGTGTTGGCCGTTGATTGCTTGATGATGCCCAATCCCACCTGAGGTACATTGTTGCCGCGGAACATGGTACGGTCTTCTTCCGCCCCACGCTCCACGCGGGCCACATCTTTCAGGCGGATCAGATATCCATCATCACCACGGCCGATCACCAGATTGGCGAATTGGTCAGCATCCTTGAACACACGGCTCATACGAACCGTGAACTGGCGGTCGAGCGATTCAATATTCCCGGCAGGCAGCTCCACATTTTCCGCGCGAAGCGCACTTTCAACATCGGTGACGGTCAGCCCGCGTGCCGCCAGTTGCGTGCGGTCTATCCACACACGCATGGCATAGGTCTGCGCCCCGCTGACCCGCACTTGCGAAACCCCGTCGATAATCGAAAACTGGTCAACCAGATAACGGTTGGCGTAATCGGTCAGTTCGGCAATCGAATGGCGGCTGCTGGTGAGCGAAAGCCAGATAATTACATCGTCGCTGGAATCGACCTTTTGCACCTCCGGCGGATCGGCCTCTTCGGGAAGATTGTCCATGACGCCCGATATCTTGTCGCGCACATCGTTGGCGGCCGCGTCGATATCGACTCCGACAAAAAATTGCAAGGTGATGCGGGCACGCCCGTCCTCGCTGGACGATTCAATGAAATCGATGCCGCCGATACCCGATATGCGGCTTTCTATCACTTCGGTCACACGGCTTTCGACGATCGAGGCCGAAGCACCGGGATAATCGACACTGATTGAAACGATCGGCGGATCGATATCCGGATATTCCCGCAGGGACAGGCGCGTAAAAGATACAATCCCGAACGCGATGAGCAAAAGGGAGATAACGGCGGCAAAGACAGGGCGCTTGACGGAAATATCGGAAAGGATCATTGCGCGTTACCGTCCTTCACATCCTGCCCTTGTGATTCTGCCGGATCGGTCTTGTATTTTTGAATGACATCCTGAAGCGTATCGCCCTTTTCCTGTTCGGCCAGAATATTCACGGGGCTTCCGGGCTGCGCTGTCATTGTGCCCTGTACAACAATCTTTTCACCGGCCTGTAAATTTTTTACGACCTCAACCTCGCCCGGTCTGCGCGTACCTATCACAATTTCCCGCTTTTCCACCGTGGGGGGACTTGCTGAACCATCAACGACCAGAACGAATGTCTTTCGCGCCTCGGGAATAATCGCGCTTTCCGGAATGGCCACCGACCGCCGCGGGTTTTTGAGCAGTTCCACCGTCATCAAAAGTCCCGGTTTCAAATCTCCATCCGGATTGGGAATAATGGCGCGCACGCCAATCGCGCGCGTGTTTTCGTTGATCTGGCTGTCGATCGCGGAAATCGTGCCTTTGTAAACGCCATCAAATCCGGCTGCTTTGGCATTGATCGGTATGCCCGCCTTCAGGGTCGGCAGAAAAATCGACGGCACGGAAAAATCCAGTTTCATAACGGAATCATCATCCAGTGTCGTAATCACCGTCCCGGGCTGTAAAAGGGATCCGACACTGATATCGCGAAGTCCCACGATTCCATCGAACGGGGCGACGATAATACGGTCATCGAGGCGGGATTGCAGGGCGGCCATCGCGGCGCGTGCGGCATTATAATCCCGCAACCGTTCCTCCAATGTCGATTTGGACGCCGCGCCGTTTTTGGCAAGCTCCCTTGCACGTTCAAGCTGCTTGGACGCCTCGGAAACCAGCGCCTTTTGCTGATCGAGCAGCGCCTTTTGCTCGCGGCTCGTCATTTCTACCAGAATATCGCCCTTGTTCACCCGCTGGCCGTCTTCGAAATTGATTGCCGTCACCGTTTCCGTGACCTTGGATGTCAATGTGACGGACTCATTGGCGCGGAGCGTGCCGATTGCCTCGACCCGGTCAGTAAAATCGTCCATTTGCACAGTCTGAATCACAACAGGCGTAGGGGGCGGGCCGCCTTGCTGGGCCGTGGACAAGGCCGGACTGGCCAGCATGGATAAGGCAAAAACGGCGGAAAACAGGTATTTCATCATAAAATCCCGAACTATAAGCTATTAAAAACAGGGGCTGCCCTAAACTGGTACGGGCGATAGATCAAAACCCTTCTTTGCATAGATATAACACAGAAGGTTAATCTCAACCCCTTCATTTCAAAGAATTTTTAGGCCTGCTGACGCATCTCTTCGAGCTCAAGCCAGCGCCCTTCCGCGGCTTCAAGCTTGGCTTTGGCTTGTTCCAGCGCGGCAGAGGTGTTGAGAAACACATTCGGCTGTTTGGAATAAAGGTCCGGATCTTCCAGAACGCTCAATAGGTCACTGATCTCATTTTCCAGCTTTTCCATTTGCTCGGGCAGGGAATCCAGCTCGAATTGTAAACTGTAGGTAAGTTTTTTCGGCGGCGTCCTCGGCTTTTCCCCGGCGGGCTCTGGCGAGGCCGCCTTGACCTTTTTGAGCGCGGCCTGTGCCGGCGTTTCCTTCGGCTCTTTCTTTTTCTTCTCGAGATAATCGCTATACCCGCCAATCACCCCATCGATCTCTCCGTCCCCTTCGAAGGCGAGAATTTTGGTAACGGTCTGGTCCAGAAAATCCCGGTCGTGCGACACAACGATCAACGTGCCTTTATATTGCAGCAGGATATCTTCGAGCATGTCGAGCGTATCCATATCAAGGTCATTCGTCGGCTCGTCGAGGATCAAACAGGTTTTGGGGTTCGCCAGAATTTTGGCGAGCATCAAACGGTTTTTCTGCCCGCCGGAGAGCGTGCCGACTTTGTGGTTGGCCTTTTGCGGATCGAACAGGAAGTCTTTCAAATATCCCACGACATGACGCGATTTTCCCATGACATCGACATGGTCGCCGCCTTCGGGGCAGAGCGTCTTCCAAAGCGTCATATCGTCTTTTAAATCTTTGCGTTTCTGGTCGAAGTAGGAAAACTCCAGTTCCTTCTTGCGCTTGATTGTACCGCTGTCGGGCTGCATTTCGCCGATCAGCATTTTCAAAAAGCTGGTCTTGCCGGATCCGTTCTTGCCAAGGATGCCAATGCGGTCGCCCTTTTGAATGCGCAGGAAGAAATTTTTCAGGATGGTTTTTTCGCGGCCATCATCGTTGAATGATTTGCTGACGTTATAAAATTCGCAAACGATGCGTGATGTCATGACGACATCTTCCATCTCGACCTTCATTTTGCCCATCATCTTGCGGAAGGCGGATTGATCGGCCTTCAGCGCATCACGCGCCTCACGCATCTGCTCTACACGGCGGACATTGCGCTTGCGGCGGGCCTTGACACCGCGCGAAGCCCACTCCACTTCCTGGTCGACGAATTTCTGACGGTTCGCTAGCTCGCGCTCTTCCTGTTCCAAAAGCATCGTCGACCATTCTTCGAAATGGGCGAAACCTTTCGGACAGACCTTTAACTTTCCCCGGTCCAGCCAGAAGATGGTGTTGGAAATATTCTCAAGGAACGTGCGGTCATGCGATACACATAAAACTGCGCCGCGATACCCACGCAAATAATCTTCCAGCCATTGAATGATACCAAGATCAAGGTGGTTGGTCGGTTCGTCCAGCAACAGAAGGTCCGGCTCCTCGACCAATGCCCGCGCCAGCGCGGCCCGCCGCACCTGCCCGCCGGACAGGTTTTCCATCTTGTCGCGAACGTCTATTTCCAGCGGGGCGATCACCATGTCGATCTTGTAATCGATCATCCAGCTTTCGGTATCGGGCGGAAAGGTTTGGAAAATAAAATCATAAACGGTCTGGCCGGGGATGATTTTGACTTCCTGCTGCAAATAGCCAACCACAACGCCATCCAAAATCCAGCGCTCACCATCGTCTAGGTCGCGTGCACC
>CBFGQF010000173.1:0-3968 GCA_965650865.1 uncultured Alphaproteobacteria bacterium
TATCGCCTGTCTGGTTTCGACAAACGCCGTGTGATAACGACCCTTGATGCCGTTTATGGCGTAACCTACAACAATGCGCACCCCGTTATCCTGTTGAAAGACTGGAGAACGAAACGCCAGATCGGCGTTTTTACCAAAGACGGGCTTCAGCTCGAATAGGCCAAACTACATGACATTGGTTTTGTGAACGCTCACATCCTTTATGCGCGCGCGGGCAAGCTTTTGTTCGCGGTAGAGGATAAAGACGTTAGAGGCAATAACGATTACCCCGCCCGTTAATATGGTCGTGGTCGGCCATTCGTTCCAGATGGCCCAGCCAAAGAGCGTCGCCCAGATAATGCCCGAATAGTTGAACACGGTGACGATGGAGGCCTGTGCGTATTTATAGGCGATCGAGAGTAAAAATTGCGCAATTACACCAGTCAGGCCAAGACAAATGATATAGGGAACTTCCTGCCATGATGGCATCGAGAAGACGAGCGGCATAGGAATCAGCGATACAAACGTGCCGATAAAGACGAAATAGAAAGTCACGGTTTCGGGGCTTTCCGTTTTACCGAGCGAGCGCAGGATGGTTTGCAAGGCTGCATGCATAGTGGCAGCAGACAAAGCCACAGCAGCGCCTGTCATATTCACATCGCCCGTGGGTTGAAGCATATACAAAACGCCTGCGAAACCGACAAGAATGGCGCCCCATCGGTATGGCCCGACATATTCCTTCAGTATAAAAAAACCGAGTATGGGAACAAGAAGCGAAGAGGTGAAGAGGAAAGCTGTGGCATCCGCCATCGGGAGCAGCGAGAATGCGCCGAATGTTGCAACAAGGCTGATTGTTCCTATTACCGATCGGGCGATGATTTTCTTTGGCGATGATTTAATCACCAGCATATCACGCCGCCCCATCGCATAGACGATAAAAAGCATCGGCATCAGCGCGATGACATTTCGGTAAAAACCGATCTCTACGACATGGTGGTTTTCCGACAGTAATTTGGCAAACACATTCATAACGGCGAACATGAAGAACGCTGCCACGGCGCAAGACATGCCGAGGATCGGGCGGTCTGTATGGGCATGGGGGCTTTGTTCGGGCATATGCGCAACTTAACTTTTTCGAGGGGCTTTTTATGCTATACTGCTTGCTGGTAACTATGGGAAGAGCGAAATCATGGTTGACGGACTCTTAACGAGAGATCAGGTGCAAAAAGGCATAACAATTGCCCGTATGAAGGTTGGCATCCCATCATATCGGCCTCAAACGGCAGGCCTTACCGAAACGGAATCGCTCCTCGCCGATATTGTTGATATTGGCTCCGCGGTGCAGGAACGGGCGCAAAAAACCCGCCGCCTTGATGGTTATCTGCGGTTTTTTCAATCTTTCCTGAGATATATAAACCATGATCCGGCCAGACTATCCGTAAGGCCGCAGATCAGCCCCGTAAGTATAGAATATATCAATCTCGAAAACCCTTATAAATCCGGTATCGACAAAAAGGTCTAGGAACTATTGTGCCGATTTAACTGTTGGAAAAATAATCCGTTTAGAGGAGATGCACATGAAGAAAACAATGCTTATGACGGGGCTGGCCGTTCTTGCCTTTATGCCTGTAGCATATGGTGCAGAAGAGACGCCTGTGTCCGAAACAACAAAGGTTATCGTTGAGCCCGGCAAAACCGAAGTGGTGACAGAGGGCAAGACGACCGTGGTTGTAGAGGAAGAAACCAAATTGCGCGACGCCATCACCGGTGAACCGGTAGATGAAAAAACCGATGAAGAAAAAGAAGATATGAGCTTGCGGGATAAAGTCCGCGGCAAAATGGAATGATAGTTTCCTAATAAAAAAGGCCGGTGATTCCGGCCTTTTGTTTGTTCCTAATTTTTTGATTTATCGACCAGTTTGTTTTTGCCTATCCATGGCATCATGGCACGCAGGCGTTCGCCCACCTCTTCGATGCTGTGCTCGGCCTCAAGGCGGCGCGTGGCCTTGAAGGAGGGCTGTCCCGCCGCGCATTCCAGCATCCAGTCGCGCACGAATCGCCCGGATTGAATGTCTTCTAGAACGCGTTTCATTTCCGCCTTTGTTTCATCTGTCACCACGCGCGGGCCTGTTTTGTAATCACCATATTCCGCCGTGTTGGAAATGGAATAGCGCATATTGGCAAGGCCGCCTTCATAGATAAGATCGACGATGAGTTTCACTTCGTGCAGGCACTCGAAATAGGCCATTTCCGGCGCATATCCGGCTTCGGTCAGTGTTTCATAGCCCGCTTTGATCAATGCGACGAGGCCGCCGCATAGAACAGCCTGTTCCCCGAACAGGTCTGTCTCGCATTCCTCCCGGAATGTCGTCTCGATAATGCCGGAGCGCCCGCCGCCAACGGCGGAAGCATAGGCAAGGCCGATATCCTTGGCCGCGCCGGATGCATCCTGATGCACCGCGATCAGGCAGGGGACGCCGCCGCCTTTCATATACTCACCGCGAACCGTGTGGCCGGGACCTTTTGGCGCGACCATAAAAACATCGAGGTCCTTGCGCGGCTCGATCAGGTTGAAATGGATGTTGAGGCCGTGCGCAAAGGCGATGGCTGCACCTTGTTTCAGATTATCATGGAGATGGTTGTAATATATATCACGCTGTAGTTCATCGGGAGTCGCCAGCATAACGACATCTGCCCATTTCGCGGCATCGGAAGGCGTCATGGTTTCAAAACCGGCGTCTTTCGCCTTTTTGTTGGTGGCACTATCGGCGCGCAATGCAATGCGAACATTCTTGCAACCGGAATCGCGTAAATTCTGCGCATGGGCATGTCCTTGAGACCCATAGCCGACGATGACCACGTTCTTATTCTTGATCAGGTTCACATCGCAATCGCTGTCGTAATAGACGCGCATGTTACCGGCAAGGGTTTCGCCTGATGCGGGTGAGACCGCTGCAAGATTAGAACGGGTCATGATATGTCCTTTGTGAATAACGTTGCGTAAGACAATTACAAAATCATTCCAGCTTTGCAAAATCAATAAAATGCGTGGTTTTTTTATTGCGTTTTTAATGAAACGAGCCCGATTTTACTGATCCATAGCCGTTTGTGAGGCATTGACCAAGTTCATGAAGTTCTTCAGGCCGCCAATCACGTCCCCATCCTTTTTGCCAAGGATAATATCGTCATAGGATAGGCTTTCCAATGTGGCGACATGCGATGTTTTGGCAATCCCCCATTGCTCGGCATAAAGACAGCTATATTCTTTTTCACGCTCGATCCAGCCATCCTTTTCAAATGTTTTTAAGGTAATGCGGCGGAAACTGTCACCATCCTTATTGTCCTCGAAGGCATAGGTCGTAGATAGGATATCTGCAATCTTGGCGGGGGCGATCGCCACTTCAATGGCTGCCTTGCACCCTTTTACCATTTTTTCATCGGCTTGATCCTGGCTGACGCAGGCGGAGAGGACGAGGAGAGAGAGTACGGATAAAAAAGATAAAGAATATTTTTTCATTTTGGATTCCTTCTTTAAAAATTACATGGCCCCGCGGCCGCGCGACATGGCGGCAACGCCTGTGCGGCTGACATCAATCATGCCAAGGCCGCGCATCAAATCAATAAACGCATCGACTTTTTCAGAAGATCCGGTGACTTCGAAGACAAAGGATTCGAGAGTAGAATCAACAACACGGGCACGGAAAATATCGGCGGTGCTGAGGGCCTCCACTCGCTTTTCACCAAGACCCGCAACTTTGATCAGGGCCAGCTCGCGCTCCACATGCGCACCCTCTGTGGTCAGATCAATGACGCGGTGAACGGGCACCAGACGCTCCAATTGATTTTTAATTTGTTCGATGACAAGCGGTGTGCCGGAACTAATGACTGTAATACGCGAAAGGTTGTTGTCATGATCCGTTTCGGCAACGGTCAGGCTTTCGATATTGTAACCGCGGCCCGAAAACAGGCCAATGACACGGGCCAAAACG
>CBFGQF010000174.1:0-3961 GCA_965650865.1 uncultured Alphaproteobacteria bacterium
GCAGGCTCCCGCCCGTTCGATGAGGGGCGCGATGGTTTTGTCATCGGCGAGGGGGCGGGGATAGTCGTTCTGGAGGAATACGAACACGCGAAAAAACGCGGTGCTAAAATCTATGCCGAAATTGTCGGCTATGGCATGTCGGGCGATGCGTATCACATCACATCCCCTGCCGAAAATGGCGATGGCGGTTACCGCGCGATGAAGGCAGCCCTGAAAAACGCAGGCCTCAATCCGGAAGATGTTGACTATGTGAACGCGCACGGGACATCGACGCCGGTGGGCGATGGACTGGAATGCACGGCCGTTAAAAACCTTTTCGCCAATGCACTTGGCACCATGTCGATGTCATCGACCAAATCCGCAATCGGTCACCTGTTGGGCGCCGCCGGTGCCGTGGAGGCCATCTATTCCATTAAGGCGATCGAGACCGGAATCCTACCGCCCACTTTAAACCTCGAGAATGTGTCAGAGCCATGCAAGGGCCTTGATCTCGTTCCGAAGGTTGCCAAGGAAAAGAAAGTGAATGTTGCGCTTTCCAATTCCTTCGGATTCGGTGGCACCAATGCCTCCGTGGTTATGAAGAAGGTGTAGGTCGCGGTACAAAAAAGAAAAGGGCGGTCATCGAACCGCCCTTTTTAATTCTGTAATTACTTTTGCCCTTACTCCTCCATCGAGCTGTTGTTCGGGCGGCGGCCACCGCCACGGGATGCCTGACCACCTTTGCGGCCTGCTTCGGCGGCGCGTTTGCGGTCATTGGCGAAATTACCTGCGTTTTTGTGTTGGCGTGATTCCTGATTCATATTCTGATCGTTGTTCATAAACGTAATCTCCATTATTGGGGTTGATAAGCGCACGCCTGGCATGCGTTTGTGCAATACGAGCGGCGCAGTCACTTAACCAATCCCAACAAGCGGCGGGTGGTTCCGCTTTATTTTAAAATTATTTTGGCTTGTTTTTAGCGGCAAATTTTCCCATTTTAATCAAGCGCTTTGACGGGGAGGACCATTCTGACAATGAAAAAATCTATTGCGATTCTGGGAAGTCTGGCTTTGCTGGGCGTGATTATGGCAGGCGTGACAATCGCCTATATTCTACAGACCGCCAAGGCACCTGGCCCTTTATCCGATACCAAAATCATCCTGATCGAACGCGGCCAAGGTATTGCGGCAATTGCGCAGGCATTGGAGGGTGAGCAGATTATCGACTCCTCCCTTACCTTCAAGATCAATGCGGCCTTTCAAAAGGGGCAGGGCAGCCTAAAGGCCGGTGAATATGAATTCACCCCAGCGATGTCCGTAAATGATGTGCTTGCCATGCTACGTGAAGGCCGCGTCTATGACCGCAAGATTACCTTCCCCGAAGGGCTTACATCCCATCAGATAATTGCCAACCTGAATGCGGCCGCGGATCTGAGCGGAGATCCCGTTCTGGAGATCCCGAAAGAAGGCACGCTGTTGCCCGAAACCTATCACTATACCCGCGCCGATACGCGCCAGAAGGTGATTGAGCAGATGAGCGCGGCAATGACGAAGGCCATTGAAGAATTATGGCCCACGCGCAGCGAGGGGTTGCCGTTCAATACACCGGAGGAGGCCGTAACGCTCGCCTCTATTGTCGAAAAGGAAACAGGCGTGGCATCGGAGCGCAAAAAGGTCGCCGGTGTCTTTATCAATCGCCTGCGTCTTGGTATGCCGCTTCAAAGCGATCCCACCGTGATCTATGGTATGACCATGGGACAGGTGCAAAATGACGGGCAAGGGCCGATTGGGCGCCGCCTTCTGACCCGTGATTTGCAGGAGGAAACGCCGTATAACACTTATAAGAATGTGGGTTTGCCACCGGGTCCGATCGCCAATCCGGGCCGCGATTCGATCGAGGCGGTATTGCATCCGGAAAGCCATGATTTCATTTATTTCGTGGCCGATGGCAGCGGCGGCCATGCATTTGCCCGCACATTGGCCGAGCATAATTCGAACGTCGCAAAGTGGCGCAAAATACGCAGGGAACAGAACAATTAGAAAAATCGATCAGCGCAAACTGCAGGAATTGCTGCGTCTGTCTAACGGCCTTATAGCAATAAGATTATTCTTCGTCTTCGCGTTTGGCCGGCGGGCGGGTGCGGCGGGTTTGTCTGGTTGCGGCCCCGCCAAGTCCCATTTGCGGGGCATTATCGACACTTGGCACCGCGACGGCGGCCATCTGGCGTTCGCGCAGCAGGGCGGGGGTATAGTCGAATTTGTTCGGGTTTGCGCCGCGTAGCACGGAACGCGCCGCATCTTCATCACCGAGATTGTCGCGATGAAGCGCCTGCGCGAAGGCGCAGCGTTTCATGAATTGTTCGAACGCCGTCACAGAGCGCTTGGGTTTTGAGAGCGGCGAGCTCTGCCCGAAATCGCTGCCATAGGGATCATTCAGATAAAGCAGCGGCACCTCATAGGCGTTCGCCAGAAGGGCCCCTTCCAGAAACCCCACAAACATGCGATGCGAGAACAGAAGTTTTTCCCTATGTGTTTCTTCCATCGGGATATTGAGGTGGAAGGTTTCCGCGTCGGTGAATTCCAGGGTCAGTTCATGGGTTTGCGCATCGAGGATAATGCCTGCCACCGGATGCGTGAAAGATCCCGCGCAGACAAGGCCAGCCTCGTTATGCTGTGTCAGAAACAAATCAATATTCATAGACCCAAACCTTCATTCATGGACATAGTCTAGCAAATTGGCTATGCCTTATACAAACCAAGATAATCCTTAGTTACCAAAGGACAAGACGGACATGAAAATAGCAATCACGGGCGGAGAAGGCTTTATAGGGAAGCGTCTGGTCCGGCTTTTACAGTCACAGGGGCATGAGTGTGTGGTCATTGATAAGACCCACCCAGATCCCGTGGATGTGCGTGATCTGCCCGCGCTTACTGCCGCCCTTAATGGATGTGATGCTATTTATCACCTGGCGGCGGAACACGCCGACAACGTCACGCCGATATCCCTCTATTACGATGTGAATGTGGGGGGGATGAAAAACCTGCTGGCGGCTGCGGATGCGAACGGCATCGGCCGGATTATATTCACGAGTTCCTTTGCAATTTATGGCCTTAATACCGGCGAACCCGATGAGGACGCTCCCGCAAGACCTTTCAACGATTACGGCAAGAGCAAGTGGGAGGCCGAGCAGGTCTTGCAGGAATGGGCGGACCAAAGGCCGGAGGCCGCCATTACAATTGTCCGCCCCGTCGTGGTGTTCGGTGAGGGAAACCGCGGGAATGTCTATAACCTGATCGATCAGGTCTCGCGTGGTAAATTCATGATGGTAGGCAGCGGCAAAAACAAAAAATCGATTGCCTATGTCGGAAATGTTATCTCTTTCCTTCTCTATCTTCTGCCGCAGAAAGATCACTGGCAGGTTTACAATTACGCCGACAAGCCGGACCTCGATATGAACCAGCTGATCGCCATGATTCACGCAAAGCTGGGGAAAGAACCACCCAGGTTCGCTATTCCTTATGGAATTGGTCTGGCAGGCGGATTTGGTTTTGACCTACTTGCCCGTCTGACCGGCCGTAAATTCCCCATCAGCGTTGTGCGTATCCAGAAATTCTGTGCCGATACGTTGTCGGATTCCGGCAAGGCCCTCTCTTCGGGTTTTGTCCCTGAACACACGCTGGAAGACGGTCTTGGCCGTATGATCGCGCATGATTTCACCGTAGCGGAGGAGACGGCCCCCCGCAAAGCCGCTTGATAGGCTGTTAATTAAAGTATTCTTATATAAGAACTTTTTCCATTCCGAATCGTTAAGATTTCGTTAAAATCCTATTGAAGGCGCACTTAAAAACTGCGATAACGAGTTTCTATAATCGACAACTATGCGGCGCTTTTTCTGGCGCGAATTTTGAAAGCATAAATGCCAGCTGCCGGCCTGTGTGCAGAATTTTTATAAACGGAGATTGTTATGATGTCGTCCACAACG
>CBFGQF010000175.1:0-3908 GCA_965650865.1 uncultured Alphaproteobacteria bacterium
CGCCGCGGCATCGTCATTTTTCAAAATATAGCAGGATAATCTTACATGCAGTGGATGCTTGCACCGCGCAAGGCAGGGCTGTATTGTGGCTGTTCGTTTGTAGAATATAGAAAGGCAAAGGCTATGGAAGAAATTGAGCAAAGACTGAAAGAAAGCACAGATGCCTTTATCAAAAGTTTTGAGAACTGGGTAAAGCAAGGGAAGAATCTGGAATCCCGCGAGAGCCTGATGGAAGCCATGCACGAAGTGCGTAAAGTCGTATCGCGTGTCGAAATCGAGATTGCCATCAGCGAGCGCGACCGTCTTGGGTCCCGTCCTATTCCAATTCCTTCGCACAGATCCCAACGGCGCACCAACAATGACAGCGTTGATATCGATGATGTGAATTTCAATGCGATGGAAGACAACGATGAAGGCGTAGAAGATTTGTCCGGCAATGGCGAACAGAAACAGCCGCGCCGCGGAGGCGGTGGCAGTGACCGTCGTCCGCGCCGACCGATGAACCGGGGCCGCGGCGATGACAATCAACAAGGCCAGTAAGAATGAATGATCCCCGCGAAAGCGGGGATTTTTTTAAAATGAATCCTTTTGGGCACGATAGGCGGTAAAGGTTTCAAGGTTGTCCGCCAGCAGGAACGGGTTTGTTTGCAGTTCCGTTTCCAGTGTAACCGGTAGCGTCGGCATCAGGTTTGCGCGGAGTTTCTTGACTTCCGCCATGCGGGCCGCGATGGCGGTATTGCCCGGATAAATATGCAGTGCGAAGGCGCCATTTGCGGCGGTGTATTCATGACCGCAATAAATGTCGGTTTGGGCGGGAAGCGATTTCAGTTTTTGAAGCGATGTATACATATCGGCAGGCGTGCCTTCCATCAGCCGTCCGCATCCCATAGAGAAAAGCGTATCGCCACAAAACAAATTGTTATTGTCCGCATCATGAAAAACGATGTGGCCCGCCGTGTGGCCCGGCGTTGCAATAACACGCAAGGTGATGCCGGATCGGGAGATGGTTTGACCGTCAATCAGTTCGATGTCCATGTGCGGGATCAAATGACTTTCCGCCTTGGGGCCCGCGACCTGAACGCCGTAGAGATCGGCCAGATAATTGTTGCCCGCAACATGATCGGCGTGGTGATGCGTATTGAGGATAAGAGCGGGCTTTAAGCCAAGCCGTGCAATAGTTTCTTCCACCGCGCCGGTTTGCCCCGGATCCACGATCAGGCATTCTTTATTGTCGCCTTCGACGATGTGGCAATAATTGTCGCGCAGGACAGGAACGATATGAATTTTGGTCATTTACGGTTTTTCTCCGGTACCGATTTCGTCAGTGTTCAAAAAGGTGGCAAGACGCGTTGTCGCGCTACCCGGTTTTAAGGGTTTCTGTTGCGATTCATGCGGCGCCCAACCGAGCAGGAAGATGACTTCGAAAGTTGCGCGAATGCGGCCATCGGGATCTGCAAACCTGTGCGCATATAATTCACCTGCGCGGACAAACAGGGCGGCGGGGGTGAAGGATGTCTTCCGGTCAGCAATAGCATTGCCTTCGCCCATATGTCGCAGATCGGCCATCAGTTTAAAGATGCTATCATAAGTCACCGTCACGATTTCGGAATCGACGACCGGAAGAGAAAATCCCGCGCGTTGCAGAAGGCCCCCCGTTTGTTGCTTGTCTGCGAATGGAGCCACACGTGGAGACATGCCGCCGGAGATCTCCAGTTCTGCCTCCATCAGACATTGACGAAGCTCGTGCAATGTTTCACCGCCAAGGATAGCCGCGGCGAAAAGGCCGTCGGGTTTGAGCGCCCGGCGAATTTGCAACAATGCGCCCGGCAAATCATTCACCGTATGGAGTGACAGCACGCTGGTAACCAGGTCGAGCGAGGATGGCGCAAAGGGAAAGAAATCATCTTCGCACACCACATCGGGGTGCAGGGCGGCGGTGACATCGGTGCGGATGGTTTTTTGAATGCCATAGGCGTCAGGGGGCAAAGACGGTCCGCGCGCGCCGATTTGCACGGCAAGGGGAAAGTCACGTTTGACGACATCAAGACGGTCTGCAATTTGATTCATAGTCCAGCGCAAAAGAAAGTCATGCCCGTCCGGTGATCGGAGAGTACGGGCGCGCTGGCGGGCGATCTGTGCCCTGTCGAAGATAATGGTCATGGAAGGATATGGTAGTGCGATCAGCGATCGCGGGCAAGGGAGCTTGAAGAAGACATGGAAAGCCCCATGGGCGTCGATTTCATCGACATGGGCACAGCCTTTACATCTGCGAGTTTTTTGGCGAAGGCCGCCTTGGGTGAAAGATCATGATTACGGCCCAATGTGGCGGCATAGGCGTAACCAGCAACTTTCAGGAAACTGTCATGATTGTCCCAGTAAAGCATCTTCCAAAGGTTATAAAGCGGCGTAAAGGCCGTGACACCATGGCCCCGCCCGACTTTGCGCCATCCCGAGCAGCCTGCGGTCGAAACTGCGAAGGGATAGATTCGTTGTGGTGTCAGGCCGATATGGCTGAAATAGCTCTCCCCCATACGGGAGACGCAATCGATCGGCACATCGAATTTTTCAGCGATGTATTTCCGGGCGAGTTCGAAATTCGTGATTTCCTTCGGCAGCGGCATCGACGGGCAGGTGAGGATATAGCCATTGCCTTTGTAACGCTGCGGTACAGGGAGATAGTCTTCCACAACGCCGGCCATGACTTCGCCGTTGATGGATTTGGTCAGCGGCAAAATGACGGCCGTGTTTTGCGATTTGTCTTCCTGAAGAATGAATTCCATTTCACGGCTTGCGAGGCCCTGCACGCCGCCTTTAACCTGACCTTCATCGACGAAGACGGAATGGTTTGTGCGGATTTGCCCCGCCGTGCCGCGAATATCTTTGAAACGGTGGTCGTGCATTGCCAGTTTATCGACGACTTCTTTTAGCTTGGTAACCTTTTCCGGTTCTTCCGTCTGCAGGGCGAGCGGACAATCGGCCCACGCCTCGTAGGGGAGTTCGAGTCTTTCATAGAGCGCGAGGATTTGCATCTCAAGGCGCGAGGAGGGAATAAGGCCGATGCCGATGGCATTTAAAACGCGCTGGGCATCGACTTCGCGGATGCGCCCTTGTGTGGAAAATCCTGTCAGGTCGGAGAGGATGTGTTTTGGAGTGATCGGGCCGTCGGGGGCCTGAACCTGAAGATATTTCGTCTGGATGCGTTCGTCGATATGGTCCGGTGCCGGAAAGAAGCCGGGGCCGTCTTCGATATCCTTGCCCGGGGATGCTTTCAACCCCAGATAATCACGCGCGAACATCAGGGTCGATTTCATATCGCCCGGCGTGATGCCCGAAAAAATATCTTCGGGGATCGCGATGGCCTCTGTCATATGGCCGGACCAGCGTTTGCCATCGATATTCGGGCCGTTGCGCGGCACGGCATTCACAAGCCCGCGCGGCACGCCTTCATGCACAAAAATTTTGAGTGTTTTTCCGTTTTCAACGCGATAGGGAAGGATTTCGACAATTTCCTGATCGCGGGAAACGATATCCTGAATACGTCCGTCGATTTCATCGCGCATCGCGGTGATGCGTATAGAGCGGTTCGGATTGCGCGATGGTTTACGTTCCAGAAGATGCAGGGATTTCTTTTCGCCGACCTTCTGCGCCAGTGTGATGAAGCTGGTTGGCGGGTTGCCGAGCAGTTTGCCGTTTTCATCGAAGAGTTTGAATTTCTTCTCAAAGCGCGCCTTCACGATCTGGTTGTCCCAGTGCGGCGCCGTATAGAGCAGGCGGGCATCGAAGTTTTTCAATGCGCGGCGCATGTCGCGTTCGGTAAAGAACGCATATTCCTTATGCAGTTCTTCTTCCCAGTATTCGCGATCATCCTTGCGCAGGACGAATTCATACGCCCATTTGTAAGGAAGGCG
>CBFGQF010000176.1:0-3902 GCA_965650865.1 uncultured Alphaproteobacteria bacterium
GTGAAGGCTCTTTTTGCGCAGCATGGGTGGAAATTATTCCTGCCGACCCTGCTCGGGGGGTATATGATGGCTGTCCTTAGCTTCCCGTTCTTTTACTATCCATTCTATTATATGATCAAGGGGGCCAAGGCCGCCCGTCAGAAAGTGATCGAACATAAGATTCACAAAGAGGCCGAAACCATAACCGGGCAGGAAAGCTGATATGATATTGGGGATCGGATCGGATACGCTGGATTCACGCAGGCTCGCAAAAGTTCTGGATCGCTTTGGCGAACGCTTCATCAATCGGTGCTTTACGGATGTCGAAAGGGCAAAGGCCGAACGCCGCCGCGGCGCCGGTACCCATATCGATACTTACGCCAAACGATTTGCCGCGAAAGAGGCATGTTCAAAGGCGCTCGGCACCGGATTTGCCCAGGGCGTGTTCATGAAGGATATCGGCGTCGTCAATGCGCCGTCGGGTCAGCCGATGCTCGTTCTGACCGGCGGGGCCCTAAAGCGGCTTTTGTCGATGGTACCGGAAGGCAAAACCCCGGCGATCCATCTGACACTGACCGACGAGCCGCCAATCGTGCAGGCGCAGGTGATTATCGAGGCCGTTTGATGGGATTTACCCGCTTTTACGTATGGTAATCTTTTGCCAGATTGGCTAAAACTATCTCATAACATCAAAGGATTGATGCAAAGTGAGCGATACGCCTGAAAGCCTCAAACGCGGCATGACCGACCCACAGAACGATACTATGCTACCCGAGAAAGAAGAGGGCGTCGGTGAATTTTTGAAAACCGCGCTTTTTGCTATTTTACTCGCGTTATTTATTCGTACCTTTTTCTACGAGCCGTTCAATATTCCTTCCGGATCGATGTACCCGACGCTGGAGGTTGGCGATTACCTGTTCGTCAGCAAACCCGCCTACGGCTATAGCCGCTATTCATTTCCCTTTGCTATTGCCGATTTCAAAGGTCGTCTTTTTGAAGATGCGCCCAAACGTGGCGATGTCATCGTCTTTAAATTGCCGACCGATCCGTCTGTCGATTATATCAAGCGTCTTGTCGGCATGCCGGGTGACCGGGTTCAGGTGCGGCGCGGCAGGCTTTATATTAATGACGTAATGGTGGAGCGCGAGGAAGTGGGGATCCGCCGTGTGCCCAATCCGAACGGCGGCCATGAGAATGTCATGGAATATATTGAAACCTTGCCTGACGGGGCCATGCACCGCATCTGGGAAGAATCCGATGCAGAGCCGCTTGACGATACGCCGGAATATATCGTGCCGGAAGGTCATTACTTTATGATGGGCGACAACCGTGACAATTCTCAAGATAGCCGCGTAGACGGGCTTGTCGGCTTTGTACCCCAAGACAATCTGGTAGGCCGTGCTGAAATACTTTTCTTCTCGATCGACGATACCGCTTCTCTGGCCCGTCCGTGGACATGGCCTACCGCCATACGTTACAGCCGGCTTTTGAAGACCCTAGGACCTGTGCGTCCGGCCGAAGGCGCCCAATAATGGCTGGTTTGAACCTGCAGGCGCTTCAGGCGCGCATCGGATACGATTTTACCAATCGCGTATTGCTGGAACAGGCCCTGACCCATTCCTCCCATTCCGGCAACAACAATGAGCGGCTGGAATTTCTGGGTGACCGCGTTTTAAACCTTGTGATTGCCCATGCGCTTTATGAAGCCTTTCCCAAGGAGGCCGAAGGCGCATTGGCCAAACGCCATGCAGGGCTTGTGCAGGCTAAAATGTTGGTGCAGATCGCGCAGGATATATCGCTGGGCGATTTTTTGATTCTCTCTGAGTCCGAGCGGGCAACGGGCGGTGCGCTTAATGAAAACATTCTTTCCGATGCGGTCGAGGCCATATTGGGAGCCATTTATCTTGATGGTGGACATGACCCGGCGCAGGAACTGGTCTTGCGGCTATGGGGCGAGCGCATCCGCATGATCAACGCAACCCACGCGGATTCTAAAACAGAGCTTCAGGAATATGTACAGGCCAAGGGGTGGCCTCTGCCGGATTATGAAATTTCAGGACGAAGCGGACCGGATCACGCCCCAACCTTTGAAATCACGCTGAAAGTGCGCGGGCAGGCCCCGTTGACGGCCACGGGGCCATCGCGCCGCGCCGCAGAGAAGGAAGCAGCGCGCCGGATGCTGGAAGAACTGAAAGATAAATCATGAGCGAACAAAACGGACAACGCTGTGGCTTTGCGGCGATCATTGGGGCACCGAACGCAGGGAAATCGACCCTCATCAATTCGATTGTCGGCGGCAAGGTCTCAATTGTGTCCAGCAAGGTGCAGACGACGCGTACGCGCGTTCTTGGCATTATGGTGGAAGGCAATGCGCAAATTATTTTTGTCGATACACCGGGGATTTTCAAACCATCGCAGAACAACCGGATGGAGCGCGCGATTGTTGCCGCCGCGTGGGACGGCGTTGAGGATGCCGATCTTATTCTTCTGGTTGTCGATGCAACCAAGGGATTATCGCGTCCTGTGCGCCCGATTATCGACCAATTGAAAAAAGATAGCGCTGGAAAGAAGGTCGCCCTCATTCTCAACAAGATCGACGAGGTGCACCGGCCCAAACTCCTTGAACTGACCGTTCAGATGAACGAGGCGTTTCCGTTTGATGCCACCTTCATGATTTCGGCACGAAAGAATGACGGTGTTGCCGATCTTCTGAAATATGTTGCCAAGCAGATGCCGGAATCCCCGTGGCACTATCCTGAAGACCAGATGAGCGACATGCCAATGCGGATGATGGCCGCGGAAGTTACGCGGGAGAAGCTTTTTCGCTCCATTCACGATGAAATTCCCTATGATATCACTGTGGAAACGGAAAGCTGGGAAGAGTTTGAAGATGGCAGCGTCAAGATCGACCAAGTCATTTTTATCGCCCGCGAAGGCCAGAAGAAAATCGTGATCGGAAAAGGCGGTTCCATGCTCGGCAAGATCGGCGAGCAAGCGCGGGTGGAACTGGAAGAGATTATGGGCTGCCGTGTTCACCTAAAGCTCTTTGTCAAACTTCGTGAAAACTGGGCCGCCGACAGGGAACATTACGAATTATGGGGCCTTGATCCCAAAGCCTGATAGTTGCGTAATGGCAACTATATATTGCCCGTTTTCAGGCCTTGCCCCCTTCCTAAAAAAGAATCTCTCCACAAAGCCGTTAAAGCGGCGCGTCAAGACTCATTTTCGGATTTATGTGGATAAAGAAGGTATGATTCTCCGTTTTTCTGGTCAGTGATTCTTTCCGTTGATATCGTCAGGATACTTCAGGAAACATTGATGGCCGCGCCGTGGGGTAGTTTTTAAGCTAAGGCAAAGTCATATTGGGAGATTTTTTATGAGCTGGACCGACGAAAGAGTATCGCTTCTGAAGCAATTGTGGGGGGAAGGTAAGACGGCAGCGGAGATTGCCAAAGTTCTTGGCGATGGTATCACCCGCAACGCCGTTATTGGTAAGGCTCACCGCCTGAAACTATCCTCCCGTTTGTCGCCCATTCAGCAGAACACCAGCAAGAAGGTCAAAACAGAATCCTCTGTGCCCCGTGCGCCGCGTCCTGCTGTTAAGTTGCCGGAATTCAAAGGCAAAGGCGTGAAAATGGTTGATTTGGATTCCCGGGCCTGCCGCTGGCCGAATGGCGATCCACAGGAAGAGAATTTCAATTTTTGCGGTTGTGATGTTGTGCCAGGCCTGTCCTATTGCCCCGAGCATGCCCGCGTGGCCTATCAGGTGCCAACCCGCAGCCGTACATTGCAGGCCGAGGATTTCGAAACGCAAGCCGGATCGCCCGCCGATTTCGATATCAAAGCGGTCTCTAATGGCTAGAAATTTGCTGACGATACGTTCCGTCCTCCTTTAGCGGTAACGTATCCAAACTTCAAACCGC
>CBFGQF010000177.1:0-3881 GCA_965650865.1 uncultured Alphaproteobacteria bacterium
ATTCCAAGTCCCATCGGCTAAATACTCAGTTCGACCATTTTGATATGTAGTGCGTTTGCCAAAAATAGAAACGATTACTAGCAGAACCAAAATGATTATAAGTGTAGATTCCATGATTAAAAATGGATCGCCTTCCCATACGCACTGAGCACACTCTCATGCATCATCTCGGACAGCGTCGGATGCGCAAACACCGTGTGCATATATTCGGCTTCGGTCAGTTCGTTGGTCTTGCCGATCACATAGCCTTGGATCATCTCCGTCACTTCCGCGCCGATCATATGCGCGCCGAGCAATTCACCCGTCTTGGCATCAAAAATCGTCTTGACCAGACCTTCCGGCTCCCCAAGCGCAATCGCCTTGCCGTTGCCAACGAACGGGAACTTGCCGACCTTGATATCAAGCCCTTTTTCCTTCGCGGCCTTTTCGGTGAGGCCAACGGACGCCACCTGCGGATGACAGTAGGTACAGCCCGGAATATTGCTCTTCACCATCGGGTGAACATCCTTGACGCCCGCAATTTTCTCGACGCAGATCACGCCTTCATGCGATGCCTTGTGCGCCAGCCACGGCGCGCCGGTCACATCGCCGATCGCATACACGCCCGCTTCACCTGTCTTCAGGTAACCATCGGTCACGATATGCCCGCGGTCCAGCTTGACGCCCGGCACATTCTCAAGGCCGATATTGTCGGTGTTCGCCACAATGCCGACCGCCATGATCACGCGGTCCGCCGTAATCTTTTCAACCTTGCCGCCCACTTCGACATGGACGGTCACATTGTTCGCGCCCTTTTCGAATTTCGTCGTTTTGGCACCGAGCAGAATTTTCATGCCCTGTTTTTCAAACGCCTTCTTGGCCATGCCGGAAATTTCTTCGTCTTCCACCGGCATCACGCGGTCCATCATCTCGATGACGGTCACCTCCGCGCCAAGCGTGCGGTAGAACGACGCAAATTCAATCCCGATCGCGCCCGATCCGACAACTACCAAAGATTTCGGCATGAAGTCCGGCACCATCGCCTCGCGGTATGTCCAGATCAATTTCCCATCGGGTTCCAGACCCGGAATTTGCCGCGCCCGCGCACCGGTTGCGATGATGATATGCTTGCCCGTGATCTCGTCGGTCTTCTTGCCGTCCTTGGACACTTCCACCTTGCCCTTGCCGAGCAGTTTTCCATACCCGTCAAACACGGCAACCTTGTTCTTCTTGAGCAAATGGCCGATCCCGCCGGACAATTGCTTCGCGACACCGCGGGAGCGTTCAACAATTTTCTTGATATCGAACGACACGCCGGTCGCGGAAAGACCATACGCATCCGCATGCTGCATCAAATGATACACTTCGGCGGAACGCAGGAGTGCTTTCGTCGGAATACAACCCCAGTTCAAACAAATCCCGCCCAGATGGTTGGCTTCCACCACCGCCGCCTTCATGCCGAGTTGTGCCGCGCGTATCGCCGCCACATACCCACCCGGACCGCCACCAATCACCACCACATCAAATGCTTTATCGCTCATTTTTCTTTTCCTTGTCTTTGTCATCCTGAACGCAGTGAAGGATCTCCAGGGGGATTCTTCGTTTCACTCAGAATGACATCAGTTTAATAGTTTTATTAAATCTTCCGTTTTCAAATTCGGCGTGTAATGCGCGCTGAAATTCTCATTCCCTTTTTCTTCCGTATCGATCACTATGTCGCCGCGCCCGCCAATCGCCGCGCGAAACGCCATGGTGTCGGAAACCTTCAAAAGCTCGTCCGCCTTGATGACGATATAGGTCAGACGGATATGGTCGGCCAGACCGGCCTTCACACGCTCCGGTAATTCTTTATAGGCCTTGGCAACGCTCGCAATCGCGCCCTCCGTGTCCGGCATATCGAGCTGCATCGCCACAACCGGTTTTTCGATAAACTCCTTCTTCCAGATGCGCATGATGCACTCCTCGCTGCCATCATCCACACCCTGCGCCCCCGCCAGCAATATCAGGGCGCCGATCTTTTCCTGCGGCACGCCGTCTTCCGTGAGTGACCAGAGGCCGGAGAGCGCACCAAAACTATTGCCGATGACATGCACGGTTTTAAAAGCATTGCACAGGCGCTTTAGAACCGGCAATGGCTCGATCAAGAGTTCATCCATGCTCACGGGCCCGCCGCCCAGATGTTTTTCGTCTTTGGCCTGTGCCTGCGCCAAGCGCTGCGCATTGTTCAGGCTAAAGGCCGACATCTCCGGTGTATCAGTGCGCGTACCCTTATGATGAATGACGTACAGGCTATATCCCGCATTCACAATATTTTGCGCATGGCCGTTTTCAAACAACGCGGCCCCCGCCCCCGGAAAGCCGGGACAAAACAGAATGGCTTCACGGCTTGGCATCATAGGTTTGAATACCTGCACCTCCACCCCGTCGAATATTTGCCAGTCTATGATCATTCCCTACAGCAGCATCGTCGCCGGATTTTCAATGAACCGCTTCACGTATTGCAGGAATTCCGCGCCCACAGCGCCATCGACCGTGCGGTGGTCGGTGGAAAGCGTGCAGGTCATAAACATGCCTGTCTTTATCTGGCCATTCTCGGCATAGACGCGCTCTTCACCCGCACCGACGGCGAGGATACAGCTTTGCGGCGGGTTGATGATTGCCTGGAAATTCGAAATGCCGAACATGCCAAGGTTCGATACGGTGAACGTACCTCCCTGGAATTCTTCGGGCTTCAATTTTCCATCGCGCGCGCGTTTGGCAAGGTCTTTGATCTCGTTTGAAATCGCCTGCAAACCCTTACCTTCGGCCTGTTTGACAATCGGCGTGATCAACCCGTTCGGCGTGGCAACAGCCACGGAAATATCGGCGTGTTTAAACTGGTGAACGGCTTCATCCGTCCACGACACATTCGCGGCCGGATAGGCTTTGAGCGCCATCGCGCACGCCTTCACGACAAAATCGTTGACGGAGAGCTTATAGGCCGGTTCTTTCCCCGCGGCCTTGTTGAGCGTCTCACGGACATTCATCAAATCATCGATCTTGCAATCGATGGTGAGGTAGAAGTGGGGAACCGTGGTTTTGGATTCCAGCAAACGCTTGGCTGTAATCTTCTTGATGTTGTTGTTGGGAATGGCGGTGTAAATCTGTCCGTACGCATTGACCTTTTCATCGGCGGACAATTGCGGCGCGGCTGCACCTGTAACAGACGGGGCAGCAGCACCCGCCTTCGCGCCTTCGATATCGGCCTTCACAATACGGCCATGCGGGCCAGAGCCTTTAACGGTCGCAAGGTTAATGCCCTTGTCCTTGGCGATGCGTTTGGCGAGCGGCGTTGCAAAAATTCTGCCGCTGTCATTCTGAGTGACGGATTTCTCCCCCCCTGCGCTACGCGCTGCCCCCCCGCCTGCGGGGGGGTTAGGGGGGGAGCCTTGAGGTTTGGATGAATTCTCCGAACTCGGCATCACATTCATCGGCGTTGCGGCGGCGGGTGCAGAGCCGCCCTTTACAACCGCATCAATCGCGTTGTCGTTCTCGCCCTCTTCCAGGAGAACGGCGATTAACTCGTTGACCTTAACCGCCTGCGTTCCGGCTGGCACGAGGATGCGGCCCAGCTTGCCCTCATCCACGGCTTCGACTTCCATCGTCGCTTTGTCGGTTTCGATTTCGGCGATAACCTCACCGGCCTTCACCATATCGCCTTCCTTTTTGTGCCATTTGGCAAGGTTGCCTTCTGTCATGGTTGGGGACAAAGCGGGCATTAAAACTTTAATCGGCATTTCGTTCGTTCCTGTTGGTTAATTCAACAATTCTAATTTTTTGTTTTGACTTTAGCCATCGTCATCATTATGGAATTAATTAGACGAAGCCAATAGTGTGTAATTCTATGTCCTACGATATTTTAA
>CBFGQF010000178.1:0-3841 GCA_965650865.1 uncultured Alphaproteobacteria bacterium
GATGCAGAAATGGCATTGAGAATCGGAAGCCCCGAGGCATAAAGCGCCCCAAAGGTCTGACAAAAACGGGCAATATTGATTTTACGGATCAAGGGCCCCATAACGGGCGCATCGATCATCCAACGGTCGATTTTATACCGGACGGCCTCTGACCCCCGCCTTAAAGCGAAGACCAAGGTTACAAGGATCACGGGTGTCCCGATAACCGCCCACCAATATTCCTTGAAGAAATCGGATGTCGCAATAAGGGACGTTGTCGCAAATGGCAGATCAAAATCCATCGCGCGGATAAATTCGACAATCTGGGGAACCACAAGCCCCATCATCACGGAGATGGCGCCTATCACGACAATCGCCAAAATCATGGGATAACGCGTAGCTTTGCGGACACGGCTTTCCATCGCATCCACCCATTTCAGATACTTAATGAGCTGCCTGTAAGTCTCGCTCATCTTGCCCGTCTCTTCAGAAGACGCAATAAGCGACACATAGAGGTTTTTGAAAATTTTCGGATGTTTCACCATGGCTTCGGACAGCTTGCTGCCCTCTGTTACGTCACGGTATATTTCCGAAACAGCATCGCGCAGCATAACATTCTCGGTCGTATCCCGAACATCGGCAAGCGCCTCCAAAACAGGGACGCCAGCGGTTTCCAGCTGGTCGATATGGATAAAGAACTGGATCAGATCGCGTGTTTCGACCTTGCTCATGAAGGGCGCCTTGCCACGTCTTTTCGAAAGCTGTGAACAGGTCACAAGTTCAAGGCCTGCGGCCTGCAACTGGTTGAACAGATCTGCCTCGTTCAACGCACCAAGCACCCCCCGAACCGGACGACCGTTCGCATTGATTGCCCTATATTTGTATTTTTCCATATCCCGAGAACCCGTGGCTTTTATTTTTTATGAATATCGACGACTTTGGCGAGGGCTTCCAGGGTTGTCTTCCCTTCGAGCACTTTTAGAATGCCATCATCCTTCATTGATTTAAAGCCCTGTCGCACAGCGATGTTTTTTAACTCGATTTTTGTACCACCGCGGGCCACAACCTCATCAAGCTCCTCGTTGAACTCCAGAATCTCGGCAACGGCAACCCGTCCCTTGTATCCAGCTCCGCCACATTGATCACACCCCCCGACTTTGGCCTTATATATTGTGGGGGCTGAATGGAAATCGACATTCAGGATTTCACATTCGGCCTCATCGGGCGTGTGGGGTTGTTTACAGTTCGGACAGAGGGTTCTTACAAGACGCTGCGCAAAGACCGCCAGAATGTTACCGGCGATCATGCCAGGCACCATGCCAAGATCCATAAGACGCGGCATCGCGCCAAAAGAATCGTTGGTATGAAGTGTCGTATATACTTGGTGCCCCGTCATAGCGGCCTGCAAGGCCATGCCCGCAGATATTTTGTCGCGGATTTCCCCGATAAAAATGATATCCGGGTCCTGACGCATCAGGGCCTTGATCCCCTCATGGAATTCAAGAATTCCTTCGCGAACCGGTGTTTGACGGATCATCGGGATAGAATATTCCACCGGGTCTTCAAGAGTCTGGATGTTGACTTCAACGGTGTTGATTTCGTTCAACATGGAGTAAAGCGATGTTGTTTTACCAGACCCCGTCGGACCCGTGACGATGATGATGCCTTCGGGACGCGCCTGTGCCCGGCGGATCAATTCACGGTTATGGTCGCTAAAGCCCAGTGTGGATAGCGGACGGATACTGGAACTTTTGTCCAGAACACGCATAACAATGTTTTCGCCATGAACAGTGGGAAGCGACGATACACGAAAGTCCACTTCCTTCCCCCCGATATGCATATTGATACGGCCATCCTGCGGCGACAATTTATCGGCAATGTTCAACTGCGCCATAATTTTCAAACGTTGACCGATGGCGTTCCAGTGCTGTTTGTGCAATATTTGCGACGTGATCAAATCACCATCAATCCGGTAACGCAGGCGAACGAAATTTTCTTCCGGTTCAAAGTGAAGGTCCGAGGCCTTTAACTTGACGGCTTCGGAAATAAGCGCGTTAACGAGACGGACGATCGGGTGCGTAAATGCCTCTTCCTCGCTAAGATCCGCAACCTTATCCAAAATAGATTCATCGGTTTTTTCCAATTCCTTCAGGATATCGGCAACCTTGCTTGCATAACCATACGCCGCATCGATCGCCTCATCGAGGACACTTGGCGTCGTAACCAAAGGCTTGATGTTAACGCCTCTTGGCAAATAACGGCGGAGCGCGTCAAGCGCCACAACATCGTAAGGATCGGCCATCGCGATCTGGGCTGTCTGGTTTTCCAGCGCGACAGGAAGAATTTTGTGTTTGAGGGCAACCGACTTGTCGACAAGTGCCAGTGCGGCACCATCTATAACAGTTGTTTTCGGGTTGAAAATCTCGAAACCCGATGTCTCGGCCAGAAACAGGCTAAGCGCCTCATCGGTGATAAATCCCAGCCCGACCAGAACCTCGCCCAGCATCTTGCCGGAAATCTTTTTTTCCTGAAGGGCCACAGCAAGCTGCTCCTGCGTGATGACACCCATCGCAACCAGGCGATCGCCGATACGCCCTTTTCCCTCATCTCTTTTGTCATTCAGGACAAGGTCTGTTCCACGCGATTTCATGGGCATGGCGCCAAAGCCATCCGCTCCTTCTACTGGCTCCAGTTCGATGGTCTCAACGACCGGGGGCGCTGCGGGGTCCACAGGCTTCATATCATCGAAGGACAGACCACTAATATCGATGTCACCATCGATAATGATCTCTGGCGTTCTGGAACCTGAATTTTTGTTATTCATTGGAGCTAACCTATTATTGAAAAAGACAAATGACCAAAAAAACGCAAGGAACCAGCCCCTCGCCGGTCCACTACCAAAGATACAGGATGTTGGTTAATAAAATGGAAACCGCCGCAAACCATGCGACGACGACGATCATAACACGAAGATCATCTACGGACAGAAAAAATCCAAAATAAACATGCCGTTAGACATAACTGCACCGGTCCGCTCCGGATTGATCTGGACTATCCTTGTGGATATACATAAGCGTGACGGAATATAAAGATGGCGCGCCCGAAGAGATTCGAACTCCTAACCTCCTGATCCGTAGTCAGGTGCTCTATCCAATTGAGCTACGGGCGCGCAAGGTCTTCGTTTGAAGACGCCGGACAATACATCAGCCCCCTTTTGTTTTGCAAGCCATAAACGAAAGATTTTTCAAAGAAAGTTTTTGTGAATGCTTTCTAGGGACTTGGGTGCTTTTGCTTGACTTGGCGGGCGGATTCAGTTGATTTAAAGCATTCTTATTGGGCGTTCGCGGCGGTTGCGGGGGCCACACCGGAAAAAGGCATGAAGATCAATATGTTGAGCAAATTTTGCACCCACTCCCTGATTCTCGCGGGCGGCCTGCCCGCCCTGCTTCTTCTCGCGTCTCTTCCGGTTTATGCACAGGATATGAGCAAGCGCCCCTCCCTGATCATCACCAATGAGCGCCTGCCGGATAACGTCGCGCCAACGGGCGGGGTATACAGCAGCAACAGTTACAGCAAAAACACCGGAAATCTTTACGGCAACCGCGCCCGCCCGATGGAGAACGAAATCACGCCATCACAGGTAAGCGGATCGGACTATTTCCAACCAACGCAAACCGTCGTCGGCAAAAAAGTCGACGAACTTCGCAACGATTTGTCCGGCCTGAAAAGCCGCGTGAACAACCTATCATCGCAGCTTAAATCCATGCAGGGCGAAAGCCATGCCCTCGCCGCCGAATACAACGCGAGCGTTGCCACTATCAACACCCAGTTGCAAGCAGGGACAACACCGGGTAACCCGCGC
>CBFGQF010000179.1:0-3816 GCA_965650865.1 uncultured Alphaproteobacteria bacterium
GACCCCGGCACGCCGCAGCAGGCAAACAATGCCGCACCGGCCACAATTACATCCGACACGCCGGGCGCCGTATCATCCCCGATGGTCGGCACGGCCTATCTGGCACCGGAACCATCCGCGCCGAACTTTGTCCAAAAAGGCGATAGCGTCAATGTCGGTGACACGCTCCTCATTATCGAAGCCATGAAAGTGATGAACCCGATCAAGGCATCGAAGGCCGGCGTCATCAAGCAAATCCTCGTCGAAAGCGGCAAGCCGGTCGAATTTGGCGATGTTTTGATGGTCATTGAGTAATAGTCATGTTAGCCCCCAACAAAATAAGAGAAGATTTCGTTAATCGCCTAACAGAAATTTTCATCACATATTCTGAGCCGGGTGATTCAAAACTACCTTTCTTAAAGCATGCCGATGCCATAGTGGCACGTTATCAAAATTTACAACACACAGGTGTTTTGGGTATGGATGAAATTGTAAGACTTCATGGCTATCCCGAGATAACCAAAAATCTTCCTGATGGGGAAGAATATGGCGTTATTCACATGACCAATGATGCACTTACCCAAGCTCGTGCAAAACTCGAACTGATATAGATAACATGTTTAAAAAAATTCTGATCGCCAACCGTGGTGAAATCGCGCTTCGCGTTATACGCGCCTGCCGCGAAATGGGCATTCAGTCCGTCGCCGTGCACTCGACTGCGGACGCCAATTCGATGGCCGTGCGCATGGCGGATGAATCCGTTTGTATCGGACCGCCGTCTTCCAAAGACAGCTACCTCAACATCCCCGCGATCCTGACCGCCGCCGCCGTCACCGGCGCGGAAGCGATTCACCCAGGATACGGTTTCCTGTCCGAAAACGAAATGTTCGCCCGCATGGTGGAAGAACATGGTTTTACCTTCATCGGCCCCAAGCCCGAGCACATCGAAAAAATGGGCGACAAGGTCCGCGCGAAACAAACCGTGATGGAACTGGGTCTGCCCGTTGTTCCGGGGTCCGATGGCGCCGTGACATCCGTGGAAGAGGGCCTCGCCTTCTGCCGCAAAGCAGGTTTCCCTGTCATCATCAAGGCGGCCTCCGGCGGCGGCGGCAAGGGCATGAAGGTGGTCCGGTCCGAAGACCAGTTCAAGGAAATGTATTCGACCGCGCGGTCCGAAGCCAAAGCGAACTTTGGCGATGACACTGTTTACATCGAAAAATACCTCGAAAAGCCGCGCCACATCGAAATTCAAATCTTCGGCGACAAGCACGGCAACGGCATTTACCTTGGTGAGCGCGATTGTTCCATTCAACGCCGCCACCAAAAGCTGGTGGAAGAAGCGCCATCGCCAGCCCTGACACAGGCGGAGCGCGAGCAGATCGGCACACTCGCCGCCGACGTTATCCGCAAGATGGGTTATGTCGGTGCGGGCACGATCGAGTTCCTGTATGAAGACGGCAAATTCTATTTCATGGAAATGAACACGCGGATTCAGGTTGAACACCCCGTCACCGAACAGATTACAGGGATCGATCTGATCGCCGAGCAAATCCGCGTGGCGGCGGGCCTGCCTTTAACGCTCAACAAAGAGAATATCAAGTTCCGCGGCCATGCCATCGAAATCCGCATCAACGCCGAAGACCCCGACACGTTCGCGCCATCTCCCGGCAAGATCACGCAATTTCATGCGCCGGGCGGGCTTGGCGTGCGTTTCGATTCCGCAATCTACGGCGGCTATTCCATTCCCCCTTATTACGATTCGATGATCGGCAAGCTGATCATCACCGGCAAGACGCGCGAGGAATGCCTAGCCCGTATGCGCCGTGCGATCATGGAAACGATTGTCGATGGCGTGAAAACGACCCTGCCGCTCCATCTTTGGATTTTCAACCAGCCGGAATTTATTTCAGGCGATTACAATATCCACTGGCTGGAAAAGAAACTGGCCGAACGGCAATAAAACAAGACAGTTCCCACCCCGGCCCAAAGCCGGGGTTTTTCTTACACAAAATTTTTGACTTTTCATAAGATTTATTGAATAGTGCGGCACTATGGATCTTAACCTTCTGATAAGCCACAACTATCCTGATCTCGAAAAGGATTTTGCGCTGTGGGATGCCTATATCGCCGCCCTGCGCCAATCCGGGTCGCTTCAATACTTCCTGCCCGGAACCATCGGCGAAGAATGGGACGGACTGCAAAACGATGACAGGGAACAAATTCTGGATGATCTGATTGCCCCCCACGAGCAAATCTTTGGCTATACGACTATGCCGCTTTCCATCACCAACAGGTATGGCTTTGGTTTTTTCTCTGTGGTTCAAAAAGACGATCACGACAAGATCGAGACGGTTGATGGCGGCATCACCATGCCCAGTACGGGTAACGAAGAGACACTGCACTTCCTGATTCATTCATTGGCGCGCAATCTTCTTTTTCAGCGCTTTGTGGATGAAGAACTGGAATACACGCCTTTGGCCCAAGAGTTCAAAGAATACAATGTTACAAGCGGTAGGATGTCGGACGAGCGGACCAGATTGGCCGTCTTTCCCATGCCATCTGATTTCAACATATGGATCAATCGCCCATCCATGCAATATGCACTGCAGGCCACATCCTATGTTTCAAAGCAACTGGGTGGTGATGGTGATGTCGTCCCCATCATGATTGAACGATTAAGAGCCGATTTCATCACAGAGCAGCGCGATATTCTTTCGATGCTTCTTGACCACAACGATTGTTTTGATGAAAGCGAAATTTATAAAATGTTCTGGCAGGAACGGGCGCAGGATTATGTCGATGTCATCATGAAGAATACCGACAAGTTCGATGTTTCCGATGCGATCTATATCATGAACGTCGCCAAAAAAAGCGGCATAGAGATTAAAGAGCCGGACAACCTCGAGGACATCTTTTCCAAAAATCCCGTTTTAAAGGCGATGCACATTGCCACCCGCGATGAAGTCATTGACTTCACAAATCGTCTTGACCGAGAGGGGTTTAAGAAACTCACTCCTCAGGTCCGCCTTCATCTTCTCAGCACTTTGGGCCCGCAAGAAATCCTCAACCACGAAGAGAGAATGGATTGCGACAATGCCGCAATGTATATCCTAAACAGCTGGCCGCTTCACGAAAGCTATCTTGCCTATTACACAGCGCTGTTCAACGAAATGGGGCCTTTGTTACGCGAGAAAGAGGATTTGAACACCCTTGGAAAAGAATGGCTTGATGGTTGCGATCTTGATGCAAAAATCGCCTTCCTTTCCGCACTGAATGGACATGCCTCAATACATCTTGGTATTGACGCCATGCCGATTCTGCCATTTTCAAAACCGATGATAAAACGCGAGGATGGCGATAAATGGACAAAGGATGCCGCGGCATTTGCCGCGAGGCATGCCGATGGTGAGTCATTGAAGATAGAATATGGCATGGATATCGACCCCGCCCTTAACAAACGGGGACTGATCGCTATTAACACCCATGATGATTTTAGAAGCTTTACAGACAAGACCCCTATGCGGGCGAGCCGTCTTTTGATTCACGAGATAGCGCACCACATCGCCTATAAGGAAATGGCAGACGACATCAAGGGCGTTATCGGAGAAAGCGATCCGCGCCTGGCACAGATAAAAGAATTCCGCTTGATCGATGGTTATACTATGACAGATCGACGCTTGCGGGACGAATTCTCGAATGCTGTTTATCCCCTGATCCAGACCGAAAAATTCCAGTATTGGGTGATGGATGAATTCGAACGGTCCCACCCATTTGGGTTTATGCCCAAATAACGGTGCTGCCCCGGGTGACCTTTTTGGGGTATAATGCTTCGAGATG
>CBFGQF010000180.1:0-3757 GCA_965650865.1 uncultured Alphaproteobacteria bacterium
ACCGATGATCTCGAAGGCTCACTCCGCAAGCTGCAAAAGTTCGTAAAGTTCGATGAAAAGACAATCCAAAAAGTGCTGGCCCAGGCGAAAAAATCACCGCGCTATACACCGCTTGAAGTTGCCGATGATCTGAATTGGGATGAGGTCTCGCAGGTCGAGGTGAACATTAGCGACCTGCCGGGCATGAGCATCGATATGGGCGAAGTGCGCCACTATCCCTTTGCCGATGCGACGGCGCATATTATCGGCTATGTCGGTGCTGCAACGGAAAAGGATCAAGAGGGGGACAAAGACCCGCTTTTAAAACTGCCTGGTTTTGAAGTGGGCAAGAGCGGGGTGGAACGCACCCTTGACCAGTATTTGCGAGGCAAGGCCGGAAATTCCGAAATGGAAGTCAACGTCGTGGGCCGCGAAGTCCGCGAACTGCGCAACACTCCGCCTGTGCCGGGGGAGCGGATTGCGCTCACCATCGATGCGGAGCTGCAGCGTTACGCGCAGCAGCGTCTGGTGGAACATCGTAGCGCTTCCGCAGTCGTCATGGATGCCAATAGCGGTGCCGTTTATGCCCTTGCATCTTATCCTGCCTTTGATCCGAACCATTTTACAGGCGGGATCAGTCACGAGCGGTGGGAGGAACTGCGCGAGGACATAACCTTGCCGCTTACCAACAAGGCCGTATCCGGCCAGTATCCTCCGGGTTCGACCTTTAAAATGGTGACGGCGCTCGCGGCGCTAGAGGCGGGGATCATCAACGAACATACGGGCGTTTTTTGCCCGGGACACTATGACTACGGCAATGGCAGGTTCCATTGCTGGAAGAAAGGTGGACACGGGACGGTGAATGTCGTCAGTGCGTTGTCGGAATCGTGCGATACGTTCTTTTATAAAATATCGACCGAGCTTGGCATCAAACGTATCGCCGATATGGCCCATCGTCTTGGCCTTGGGCAAATTTACGATATGGAGCTAAAAGAAGAACGTGCCGGCCTCATTCCAGATGAGGCGTGGAAGCGCAAAAAGATGGGCGAGTCATGGCATCCCGGCGAAACCATTATTGCTAGTATCGGGCAAGGATATATGCTTGCGACGCCGATGCAGCTAGCTGTGATGACCGCCCGCATCGTGAATGGCGGTAAGGCCATCAAGCCATGGATGACCGGTTATATCGGCGATAAGAAATCACTGCATGAGGACTGGCCCGATATAGGATTGAAACAACGCCATGTCGACCTGGTATTGCGCGGCATGTCAGACGTGGTGAATTCACAGCGCGGCACGGGATACGGTTCACGCATAACGGAACCCGGCATGGAGATGGGCGGAAAGTCCGGTACAGCGCAGGTCAAACGCATTACCAAACAGGAACGTGCGATGGGCGTTAAAAACGAGGATTTACCATGGCATTTCCGCCATCACGCTTTATTTGTCGCCTATGCGCCGCTTGATAAACCAAAATACGCGTGTGCAGTGGTCGTAGAGCACGGGGTTGGCGGGTCGAAGGCGGCGGCGCCTGTGGCAAAGGATCTGTTGCTGATGGCGCAAAAGCGCGATCTGGCAGCCAAACCCGTGGTTTCGCCATCGGGGATTGATGCAAAAGGAGATGGGAATGGCTAGGCTTCAGGAATTGCATCATGACGGCGCATTGCTCCAACGCTTGAAATACGTGAATTGGGGATTGCTGGTCCTTATTGCCATGTTTGCGAGTGTTGGTTTTGCCGCGTTGTACTCGGCGGCGGGCGGAAGCTTTGATCCGTGGGCCGGAAAACAAATGATGCGCTTTGGTCTGTTTGTGATTGGCGCAGTTATCCTGGCTTTGATCGATATCCGCGTCTATTACCGTTTTGCCTATCCGGCTTATCTCGTATGTCTGGTCCTTCTTTTATATGTTGAGATCATGGGACATATCGGTATGGGCGCGCAGCGATGGATCAACCTTGGCTTTATCCAGATCCAGCCGTCGGAGATGATGAAGATTGCCGTTGTGCTTGCACTTGCCCGTTATTTTCATGGTGCGACGGCTGAAGATATGAGGAGTTGGCGTTTTCTTGGCGTGGGTCTTGCTTTTGTTTTGGCCCCGTTCTTCCTTGTGGCAACGCAGCCGGACCTTGGAACATCACTCGTCATCGTTTTTGCGGCGGCGGCCATGTTCTTTCTGGCCGGTGCGCCGATCTGGATTTTTCTCGCGAGCGGGATTGCGGGTGCGGCGTCTCTGCCGCTGGCATATTCACTTCTGCACGACTACCAAAAGAAACGCGTTCTTACGTTTCTTGATCCCGACCGCGACCCGCTGGGCGCCGGTTATCACATCACACAGTCGAAGATTGCACTGGGGTCCGGCGGCTGGGAAGGGAAGGGGTTCTTAAAAGGTACGCAAAGTCACTTAAACTTCCTGCCGGAAAAACAGACGGACTTTATCTTTACGCTTTGGGTGGAAGAGTGGGGATTCTTTGGCGGCCTGTTCGTGCTGTTGTTGGCGGGGGCGATATTCGTTTACGGTGGTTGGATTGCGTTTCGCTGTCGTCATTCCTTCGGCCGCTTCCTGGCATTTGGATTGATGGTCAATTTTTCCATCTATGTTTTCATCAATATTGCCATGGTCATGGGTTTGATCCCCGTTGTTGGCGTCCCGCTTGCGCTCGTCTCTTATGGCGGCACGGCGATGATGTCTGTGATGATCGGGTTCGGTCTAATGATGTCATGCAATGTCTATAAAGACGCAAAGCTGGGAAGCAGCCGTTAAAAAACCCGGCAGGAAAGCCGGGTTATTATTCTTTTGAAAGTGGCCTTATGCCGCGTTTTTGAACGGTACGCCTTTATCTGAGAGCAGTTCCTGCAACTCACCGCTTTCGAACATTTCGCGCACGATATCGCACCCGCCAATAAATTCGCCCTTCACATAGAGTTGTGGAATGGTCGGCCATTGCGTGAAATCTTTAATTCCTTGGCGAAGGGTGGCATCTTCCAGCACATTCACGTCCTTGAAGGGTACGCCGAGCTGAGAGAGAACCTGTACGACTGCTGCGGAAAACCCACATTGCGGGAACACAGCGCTGCCTTTCATATACAAGACGACATCATTGTCGGAGATTTCTTTTTTAATTCTGTCGAAGACAATATTTTCCATGCTTTACTCTATTCCTTAATACTTTTCGTTTATTAGGCTTTTGGCACCGATGTGTGGATGGCGAGGGCATGTAGTTCACGCCCCATCCGCCCCTGCAACGCCTGATACACCAACTGGTGTTGTTTGACGCGCGGCATTCCGCGAAAACTTTCGGCCACAATATGGGCGGCATAATGTTCGCCGTCCCCGCGCAAATCTTCGATCCTCACATCCGCGTCCGGTATTCCGGACTGGATGAGATCGGCGATTTCCTGTGCATTCATGGCCATCAATAGTACTCCCGGTTCAGCCCGCTTTTATTCGGTGTTTTTTAAATGGTGCCGATGACGGTTCCAGTCAAGAATAACACCGATTCCCTTTTTTATAAGAACTAAACAGTTTTTTCTAATATTTTCATAGGGCAGATTGCCTTTAAACAATTAAAATAAAGTTAATTGTAAAATCAGGCGTTCGCTTTCCTGAAAATATGGGCAAATTCCTGATTGTTCCAGGTGGTTAGAAAGTGCATTACCGTCCACACATAAAAAGAAATGGGATGATACACATAGTCGTACAGAGCGTTCTCGGTTCCCAGATAGTTGAAAACAATGATGAAGCCTGCCAGAAAAGCCATATTCATCAGAATGCTTTCGC
>CBFGQF010000181.1:0-3751 GCA_965650865.1 uncultured Alphaproteobacteria bacterium
AACCAATGCCCCTCATTGTCCGAATATTTTGTATTAATATAACAAAAAACATCTTATGGCTATAATATTGTATTGCGCAGCGCGGTATGGTTGTGGATAAGTTTGGGCTTTGCAAGTCCTAGCAAAGTCTTGACGTGGGCTTGCTAAATTCGCATTCTCCCCACGTCAGTCCAACATAAGAGAGTTATAAAATGAGCCGCGCTTTTATCTTTCCCGGTCAGGGATCGCAATTCGTCGGGATGGGGAAGGACCTTGCCGAGGCGTTCACCGAGGCCCGCGAGGTGTTCGAACAGGTCGATGATGCCCTGTCGCAAAAACTATCCAAGTTGATGTTCGAAGGGCCGGAAGACCAGCTGAACCTCACCGAAAACACCCAGCCCGCGTTGATGGCAGTCTCCCAAGCGGTGATGCGCATCCTGAAGAAACAGGGCGGCATTCGTCTCGATCAATATACATCCTTTGTTGCGGGTCACTCCCTTGGCGAATATTCCGCACTGACCGCCGCAGGCTCGCTCGATCTGGCCGTGACGGCAAAGCTGTTACGCACACGCGGTAAGGCGATGCAAAAAGCGGTTCCTGTTGGTATCGGCGCTATGGCGGCCATTCTGGGGCTTGATCTGGAAGCGGTCGACAATGTTACCAAAAAAGCCACCGAAGGCGGCAAGCAGATTGTCTGTCAGGTGGCAAATGACAACTCCGATGGACAGGTTGTGGTCTCCGGTCATATGGCCGCTGTGGAGGCAGCCGTTGCGCTTGCTTCGGAAGCGGGCGCGAAGCGCGCTGTAATGCTGCCTGTCTCTGCGCCATTCCATTGTTCGTTGATGGCGCCGGCGGCCCAAGAGATGGCATATGCTCTGGCCGACACGAATATTCGCCCGCCTTTTGTTCCGGTTGTTTCCAACGTCACGGCGAAAGCGGTGAGCGAGCCATCGGAGATTCGCCGCCTGCTGGTCGACCAGATTACGGGCCGTGTCAGATGGCGTGAATCTGTGACCTTTATGAAGAATGAGGGTGTGAGCGAAATGGTCGAGCTCGGCGCGGGCAAAGTCCTCGCGGGCCTTGTCAAACGCATCGAAAAAGATATCGCTGTCGAGAGCGTCGGCACACCTGAGGGTATCGAAGCCCTCATCACGAAATTGAAAGGATAGTCAAATGTTCAACCTAACAGGTAAAACCGCGCTGGTGACAGGCGCGACAGGCGGAATTGGCGGCGCTATTGCAAAAGCCCTCGCCGCGCAAGGCGCGAATGTCGTTATCACAGGCCGCAACGAAGCCAAGCTTAGTGAACTGAAGAATGAAATCGGCGACAAAGCGCATGCTGTTGTGGCCGATCTGTCTTCTTCGGATGCAATCGATATTCTGCTCAAAGATGCCGAAGAAAAATTTGGTGCGGTTGATATCCTCGTGAACAACGCGGGCCTGACACGCGATGGTCTTTCCATGCGTATGAAGGATGAAGACTGGCAACAGGTGATCGACGTGAACATGACGGCAACGTTCAAACTGGCGCAGGCCGTGCAGCGCGGCATGATGAAACGCCGCTGGGGTCGCATCATCAACATTGCCTCCGTTGTTGGCGTGACAGGCAATCCGGGCCAATGTAACTATGTGGCGTCCAAGGCCGGTATGATCGGCTGGTCCAAGGCGATGGCAGCGGAAATTGCATCCCGCAACATCACGGTCAATTGCGTGGCACCCGGCTTTATCGCCACCGCAATGACCGAAGTTTTGACGGACGACCAGAAATCCAAAATCAATTCCACTATTCCGGCAGGCAAAATGGGATCAAGTGAAGATATCGCGGCAGCGGTTGCCTATCTGGCATCCGAAGAGGCGGGATATGTTACAGGATCCACTATCCATGTTAACGGTGGAATGGCGATGATTTAGTCTGCCGTCTGTCATCCTGAGGGGCTTTGCCCCGAAGGATCTCCTAACATTTTCGAAGAGATTCTTCGCTACGCTCAGAATGACAAAATGGAAACAAACTTCGATCTCATCATCTATGACTGCGACGGCACGCTGACCGATAGCGAGAACATCAACAATCGCGCGCTTTTGGAAGTTTTGCACGAGGCGGGGTTCACGCAGTTCACACTGGAATACGCGCTGTCCAATTGGGTCGGGACAACGGTTTCCAATATCCTGCTTAAAATCCAGATGGAAACAGGCAAGACGCCGCCCGAAGATACGGTGCAGAAATATATGACCCGCGTGGCGGAGCTACAGCTGACAGGATTGCAGCCGATTGAACATGCTCCTGAGCTTGTTGCCGCCAGTAAAGACAAATACAAAATCTGCGTGGCATCGAACGGCGAGCGCCGGAACGTTCTTGAATCCCTTAAGATCACAGACCTGATGCAATATTTCACCGAAGAAACTGTTTTCACCAAAATTCAGGTAAAGAACCCGAAGCCGTATCCAGACCTGTTTTTATTCGCCGCCGATAAAATGGGCGTGGCGCCAGAAAAATGCCTTGTGATCGAAGATAGCATGGCGGGGGTTCGCGCAGGGGTTGCAGCAGGCATGACTGTTTTCGGTTTTGCCGATGCCGGACACAAGACCGAAAAAGACGTGCAGGCCCTGAAAGAGGCCGGAGCACATGAGGTTTTTCATAGTCTTATCCACATAAAGGAACGGCTAGGTCTTTGAATATTATAGATTTTTGATATTTGGGGTGCTATGCACCATGAAAGGGCTTGCAAAGGCGTTTTCCTTTGGTAAAGTCCCTTCCGAATTCACAAATTAACTGATTAAAGAAAAGGTAGAGAAGCAATGAGCGATATTGCAGACCGCGTGAAAAAGATTGTCGTCGAGCACCTAGGTGTTGACGCCGCAAAAGTGACAGAGGGCGCAAGCTTCATTGATGATCTGGGCGCAGACTCCCTCGACACAGTTGAGCTGGTCATGGCTTTCGAAGAAGAATTCAAAGTTGAAATTCCGGACGATGCTGCCGAGAAAATCCAGACAGTTGGCGATGCCGTTAACTTCATCACGGCAAACTCCGGCGAGTAATCGCACTGCACTATAATTTGATCTAACGGCGGCGTGACTATTTCAGTATAGTTGCCGCCGTTACTTTTAGGAGAAAAAGCATGAGACGCGTTGTTGTAACAGGCATGGGAATGGTTTCCCCGCTCGGCGTGGGCGTAAAACGCAACTGGGATTCCATCACCTCGGGCAAGAGCGGTATCCGCAAGATCGATGAATGGGATGCCTCCGAAATGGCATCGCAAATTGCGGGCCTTGTACCGAAAAGTACGGACGAGAGCCCGTCCGATGGCGCGTTCAATGTCGATCTGTTCGTCGAAAAGAAAGAACAGAAGAAGATAGACCAGTTTATCTGCTATGGGATTGCAGCCGCGCAGGAAGCAATCGAAGATTCCGGCTGGGTTCCCGCAAACGAGGAAGACCAATACCGCACGGGCGTCCTGATCGGATCGGGCATCGGCGGCCTTGGTACCATGTATGAATCATCGATCACGTTGCATGAGCGTGGTCCGCGCCGTTTATCACCATTTTGTATTCCGGCGATGCTGATCAATCTGGCTTCTGGCCATGTGTCTATCAAATATGGTTTCAAAGGACCGAACCATTCGGTGGTCACTGCCTGTGCCACCGGTACGCATGCGATCGGTGATTCTGCGCGTATTATCGCGCTGGGCGATGCCGACGTTATGGTGGCGGTCGGCGCGGAAGCCGCCGTGACGCCGCTGGGCGTTGCCGGTTTTGCCGCTGCGCGCGCGCTGTC
>CBFGQF010000182.1:0-3698 GCA_965650865.1 uncultured Alphaproteobacteria bacterium
CCTTGATGCAATAATGCAAAACATAATAGGGTGGCATGTTCAGATATTCGCCGGTACCGGGCAAGGGATTACGGTCCCGCCTTGTAATCCAGCCGCCCGTGCTGCCCACTGTCTGAAAATCATTGTGATTACCATCGGTGACAGTGACAGGCGGTAACGCAGTATGCGTATACGTACCCGCACCTACCACCATACGGCCTCGCGTCTCGCGTAGCTCATACCAATATTGGTCTTCGGGACAACTCACAGTGAAGGGAAGAATGGCGCCATCAGGTAATTCCTGTAACTGCCCTTCGGTGGTCATATAGATGCCCGTGTCATCGAAGTAATTCGCCCCTCGGGCGAAGGATTGAGTCATCAGACGGAACGTGTTGTCATCATCGCAGTTTTCGGCATCCAGCCCACCTGTATCGCCGCACGGAATCGGTGTTGCCGCGGATTCGGCCTTAAATCCGCCTTCCATATTCTTGCCGACACTAATGACGATGGCGTTGGCAACGCCCGCAGGGTCAATAACCGAAACGGATGCGCTCTCGGCTACAATCGAAATTCTTCCACCATAGCGCTCGTAGGTAGAGGGGGCCGCCTGTGTTTCCGTCACAGCATAAATGAAACGCGATCCCCAGCCGTCATAGCCATACTCGTCAGGAAGAGCCAGAGTCCGTGTCGGGACCATGCCGATCCTGACACCTCCGGTTCTGATCGTTCCCGCAGCAGCGGTTGTACAGGATGACAGGGCCGTGCCGTAATTGGCAGCGGTTCTATCGAGTGTCCTGCTCGCAGCGCAAGGGAAAGCCTGATTGAAGGCGACATAGTTTCTGATGGCTTCGTCTATTTTTTGCAGGCGCTCGTTGGTGGTTTTTACACTTTGCTCTTTAAAAAAATTGAAAAGAGCGGCCCCCATCGCAACAAACAAAATACCGCCAATCAGGATAACAATCGTAAGTTCCACCAGCGTAAAGCCGGCATCGTCATCCCATTGCAGTTCTTCTTTGTTGCTATCAAAATCCATCGCGCACCCGTCAGTTCTTCACACAATAACGGTAAACAATATAGGGCGGCATGTTGTCATACTCCCCATACGGACCTGCGGGGTTTGCCTGCCGGGTTACCCAGCCACCAGTTTGCACGCTACCGTAAACCTCCCCTACACTCGGATTATAGACACGCGATGTAAAGGCGGCCGGAACTGTGCTTGACGGAGGGTTTGTCGGCTGCACATAGGCGCCGCGCCCGACAATCACACGCCCGGCGGCCTGTGTAAGTTCATCCCATCCGGAAGGGCAGCTATTGAGACGGAAGGCTATGACGGCCCCCGCGGGAATTTCGAATTCGTCACCGGCGATCAGGCTTTGGTACCGGATGTAATCATCATAATAATTGGCGTTCCGCGCCATGGAATGCATACCGTTGCGGAAGGTCGCATTGATATCGCAATTCTCAGAATCAAGACCTGCGGTCGCATTACAAGCTGACATAAGGGTTCCATCGACACTGTACCCGCCTTCACGGTCGGGCCCGACACTGACAATCACATAGGCGGCATTGGCACTGCCGGCGCCCACAACGCTAATGGCCGCTGTGGCTGGATCATAGGTCGATGTTTGCGTCAGTGTTTGCGTCGCTGCATAGATAAAGCGCGAACCCCATGCATCGTAACCATATTCATCCGGTAGGCCGAGTGTCCTTGTTGGCACCATCCCGATTCTGACGCCGCCTGATGTATCCGTTCCAGTCAGTGCACCGGCAGTACAGCTTGTATATTCAATCCCGTAATTCGTCGCAGCATTCGTGGGCGAACCACTGGCCGCCTCTGGCCTTAACAGGCGGTTCGCGGGACAGGGAATACGGTTGTTGTAACCGGCGAAACGGCGCATCGCCTCATTGATTTCATTGATACGGATTTCCGTCTGGCGGATTTTGGCCTCGCGCATGAGGTTCAGCAACGAAGAACCAAAGATGGAAAGCAATATCCCGCCGATCACCATGACAAGCGTTACTTCTATCATGGAAAAGCCGGACTGAGCCCCTGCCGATCCTCGTTTTAGTACCATACTGCCCCCTAAACTGGCCATCGTCGCAAGCCGCGCAAATCACTCCTACAGTGTAAAACCCACGGCTGTGTTTGGCAAGGATGCGCCCCTTCCCCGCCATATCCTGTTTCATTATCGCGCATAGGGTCTTTACGAATTGTTAATGATAGGGCTTTTGGGTCTACACAGTACTCAGATACCGGTCCTGAAGGTGGGCAATCAGCGGCCCCGGCGATAGTCTGGAGCCCGTGACATCCTCCAGCAGCGAGTCTGTGCGCAAAAGGCGTCCCCTACTGTAAATTCTATCCGCAAGCCATGTCTGGATCGGCAGAAAATCACCGCTGCGCATCAATTCAGGGATGTTCTGGATATCGCGCTTCATGCGGTCGTAAATCTGCGCAGCCGCCATATGTCCCATCGTGTAGGACGGGAAATAACCGAACTTACCAACAAACCAGTGCACATCCTGCAGGCATCCCTGCGCATGGGTTTTCGGTTCTACGCCCAAAAGATCCTTCATGCCGGCATTCCAAGCATCGGGCAAGTCCTTGACCGCAAGACGTCCCGCGATCATATCCCGTTCGAGGCGCATACGGAGCAGGATATGGAAGAAATAAGTCACCTCATCCGCGCTCTTGCGGTCGGTTCCGGGTTTAACCCAGGTTTTCAGCGCATAGAGATTTTCCGCGCTCATCGCCGGATCGCCGAATTTCTGGAACAGACCTTCAACCCGCGGCGCCAGATAGGTGAAGAATTCTTTCGTACGGCCAAGCAGCATTTCAATCAGCAGTGCCTGCGATTCCTGCATCGCCGCGCCAAGGTCTTGGCCTACGGGTTGGTATCGCCATGTTTCCCGTGGCAGGCCCTGAATGTAAATCCCATGCCCGCCCTCATGGAGAGCGCTCTTCATCGAATCAAGGAAGTTTCCGGCATCGGATGTTTTAATTACAAGACGCGTATCATCCGGTGTGCCGCCCTCGACCGGGTTGTGCCCGGTTTCATAAAGCCCGCCGCGTTCGAAATCGAACCCGAGCACTTTCAAAAGCGATTTGTTGAGCCAGAATTGCTGCGCCGACGCAAAAGGGCCGGTCAGGGGGATAGGTTCCTTGCGCTTGCCCTGTTCTTCCAGTATCCATGGCAGCAGCTCTTTAAGCTTTTCTTCAAGACGTCCGAACAGGGCATCGACATCTTTCAGACGTGCGCCTGGAATATATTCGCGCATCAAGGCCTGATAGGGCGCATCGGTGGCATGGTCGTTATCGAGCAAACATTTCTGTTCGCCAATGCGGCGTTGCAATTCGACCATATCCTCCAGGAAGGGTTTCGCCTCTTCCCAGTCATCGAAACGCAATACGTCACGGTGTTTGCGGCGGCCTTCATAGGCCAGACGCGCCTTGCGTTCGATCAGGTCGGGGTGGACCTGCGCGACATGACGGTACATTGTGTCCATCTCCCGCAAGTTGGCGGAATCCCATTGGTCCCACCGCTCCGGCGCCTTCTTCTCGTGGCCGTGCGATTCTTCGATCAGTTTGGCTATATCCTCATTCGCCAGTTCTTCGTGCATGCGGCGGCATAGAAACGCAATCTGCCCAAGACGGCTTTTATAGGCGCCTTCGGGCATGGCGGTCAGGAAGTCACGGCCCAGCGCCTCGACAATTGCGTTCA
>CBFGQF010000183.1:0-3668 GCA_965650865.1 uncultured Alphaproteobacteria bacterium
CGGCGCGATCAGCGTTGAAGGTGCGGCGACAGGGATTGCGGGCCTTGCCCTCAACACCCATGGCGACGCGGCCTCACAACTCGGTGCCGCCACCGCCCGTGGCTGGCTGTTCGAAGCCAAGGGATCGAGCTGGGCCACCACCTCGCAGCGCGAGGATTTCTTCCTCACCTACTGGAACGGATCTTCCTATCTCGAACGCATGTTCATTGATTCCGCGACAGGCAATGTCGGAATCGGGACATACACACCCGAAGCGCGGCTCCATGTTTACGGACAGTTCATGAAGGGGTCGGGCGGTATCAGCGGCGGGTACAACGATTGGGGTTTGGTTCTGGCCTCATCCCTTCCCACGGATGATCTTGATTATAACCGACCCAATAGTGCGGCCAACGCCGGTGTTTATAGAATCCACGCCCATGGCGGCCTAACACTTTCCGCCCATAGTTCTTATGGCGGCATCCGCATGTATAATCAGGGTTATTCAGGAGGGGACAATCACGGCGCCGTGAAGTCATCGACAGGCGCGGCGCTGGTTGCTTCGGTGGATGGTGGAAACTTCAATGTTTTTACCAACGCCCTTAAACCGGGCGGCGGATCGTGGACGGCATCATCGGATATACGGTTGAAAAATGTTGATGGTCCCTACACGGCTGGACTCGATGAATTGTTACGTCTCAATCCCATCCGCTTCCATTACAAGAAAGACAATATCCGCAACGAACCTTCAGATCGCGAATTCATCGGCCTTTCCGCACAAGATGCGCAGAAAGTTTTGCCGGAAATGATATCGGAGCGAAAAGATGGTTATCTTGACCTCGATCCATCGGCTCTGCCCTACGCCCTTATCAATGCCGTCAAGGAACTCAAGGCCGAGAACGATGCGTTGAAAGCGGAAATGAAGGAACTGAGGGCCTTGGTGGAAAAGGGTCATGGAGCGGAATAACCGTATAGACTCCGCAGATTTCCGCCCCTTTTAAAATAAAATCCTTTACTTTCAGGGTTTTGCTTGACGGGGGCCCACAATTTGCGGCATTCTGGTTGTATATCAAGCAATTAAGGAGACGGACGGCATGACCAAATCCGAACTCATACAAAAGCTGGCAGAGCGCAACCCGCATCTGTTCCTGCGTGATGTCGAAAAAATCGTGGATACCGTATTCGATGAAATTTCAGGCGCGCTCGCCAAGGGCGACCGTGTTGAACTCCGCGGTTTCGGGGCGTTTTCCGTCAAATCCCGCGATGCGCGCACAGGCCGCAACCCCCGCACAGGCGAAACCGTGCATGTCGAGGCGAAACGTCTTCCTTTCTTCAAAACCGGAAAGGGCCTACGTGAACGCCTGAACGGCGGGGTCGACCACGGCGAAGACGATTGAGATAAACGACGGAATTTTAAAACGCCCATAGGGGCGTTTTTTTATGGCGGTCATCTGGGGCAAACTTATACCCACAACTATCCCCGCACTTATCCGCAAGGATGATTGAGCAGGGCTATTTCTTCATGCTAGGAAGGAATGATGAAAGATTTCATGTTCCGCGCCCTTGCCTGGATTATCACCCTGCCGGTTTTTATTGTTGCGGTCCTTTTTGCGTTTTTTCACCCGCAGCCGGTCGATATCCTCCTTAGCCCCTTTCATGCCGCAGTCCCCATGCCGCTCTATCTTCCCGTGCTGGGCGGCATCATTTTCGGATTTGTTTTTGGGGCGCTTATGACATGGGCGGCGAATGGCCGCCTTCGCGCAAAGGCGCGAGAACAGAAAAGGAAAATTGCCGCGCTTGAAAAACAGCTTTCGGTCAGCAACGAGAATACATACAAATACCATAACATTGTCAGCAATCCCCGCCTGCTTCTGGAAAGAAAACCATGACCGCTGCCTCCCTGCCTATCATCTACTGCGCCATCGACACCAAGGATATGGGAAAGGCGAAAGAACTTTCCGAAACGCTAGGTAGCGTTGGGGTGGGCATCAAACTGGGCCTCGAATTCTTCAACACGCACGGTCCACAAGGGGTTCAAACGATCCTTGAAAACCGGGTCAAGCCATCCGTGTTTCTGGACCTGAAATATCATGATATTCCCAATACAGTCGCAGGCGCGGTGTCAGCGGCCGCCTCTCTGGACGTGGCGTATCTGAATGTTCACGCCTCCGGTGGATCGGAGATGATGCGTGCCGCCCTGACCGCCTGCCGCCCTTCCAGCAAGCTTTTGGCCGTGACTGTGTTGACCAGCATGAATGAATCCGCGCTTGACGCAGTGGGTCAGGGTCATGACCCGCAGGGGCAAGTGGTGCGTCTGGCGCGCCTTACCCATGATGCAGGTTTGGCCGGCGTTGTCTGCTCCGCCCATGAGATCAAAATATTACGAAACGCCCTTCCCGAAAACTTTGTTTTGATGGTGCCGGGGATCCGCCCGGCCGGTTCAGATGTGGGAGATCAGAAACGGGTGATGACACCGCGTGAGGCTATGGAGGCTGGCGCTACACACCTTGTGATCGGGCGCCCGATCACTGGTGCCGCAGATCCGGTTCAGGCGGCGCGTGACATTATGGCATCACTGGCGTAAGCAAATGAACGCCGCCGCCAATACCAAAATCAAAATCTGCGGCATACGTACACCGGACGCGATGACGGCGGCTTTGGAGGGCGGGACCGATTTTGTCGGCCTCAATTTTATTCCGGCCTCGCCCCGCTTTGTCGAGATCGAGGTCGCGGCCTATCTGGCGAACTATGTTCCGGCCGATATCCGGATTGTCGGCCTGTTTGCGGATAGTCCACGCGGCAAAATAGAAGAAGTGCTGAACAATGTCCGCATCGACCTGATCCAGCTTCATGGGCAGGAGACGCCGGAAGAGTGCGCAGGAATCGCCGCAACATTCGGCAAACCCGTGATGAAGGCCCTGCCCGCAGACCAGATAAAAGAAAAGGCCGCATATTATGCCGCCATATGTGACTGGCTGTTGATTGATGCGCCCAAGCACGGCGAACTGACTGGCGGCAGCGGCCAGACATTCGATTGGGATATCTTGCGGGATTTTCGTCCGTCTAGACCATGGATGCTGGCGGGCGGATTGAACCCTGAAAATGTAGGACAGGCCATCCATACACTAAAACCCGATGCGGTAGACGTATCTAGCGGGGTTGAAATTACCCGCGGCGTCAAGGATCCCTCCAAAATCCGCGCGTTTATAGAGGCGGTCCGGCGTGCTTAAAAAGGCGTGACGGCGGGCCTCCAAGCCGTTACAAATAAGCCCATGTCCAAACAGAATTCATATCGCTCCGGCCCCGATGAAAACGGGCATTTCGGCCCCTATGGCGGCCGCTATGTCGCCGAAACCTTGATGCCGCTGATCCTAGAGGTTGAAAAAGCCTTCTATGCGGCGCGAGAAGATGAAGCCTTTTGGGATGAATATAATGCCCTCGCCAAAGATTATGTCGGCCGCCCGTCACCGCTTTATTCTGCAGCGAAAATGACCAAACATTGCGGCGGGGCCAAAATCTATTTCAAACGGGATGAACTGAACCACACCGGCGCGCATAAGATTAATCACTGCCTCGGCCAGATTCTTATCGCCAAGCGCATGGGTAAAAAGCGGATTATTGCGGAAACCGGCGCAGGACAGCATGGCGTGGCGACCGCCACTGTTTGCGCTCTGTTCGATCTCCCCTGCACC
>CBFGQF010000184.1:0-3662 GCA_965650865.1 uncultured Alphaproteobacteria bacterium
TAAACAACCAGGTGAAGGCCGAAGAACTGGTCGCCCTCTGGCCCGGTGACAAGGACAAAGTCCTGTGTTGCATCACGCTGGGTTATGCCGCCGACACGACCGGCGACAACGCCGCCGAAAGCCAGCAATGGATCAAGGAAAACGATGTCAAATCCATTTGGCTCGTCACTTCCAATTATCACATGGCGCGGGCCAGCCTTTTGTTCCATCAGGTAATGCCCGATATAGAAATCCACAAATACCCTGTGGTGCCGTCCGATTTCGAACCATGGAAAGAACAATTCTGGCCGCTGGCGTTTGAAGAATACAATAAACTGCTTCTGACATGGCTGCGCCTCGACCTTCTTCACAAAAACCCTTCTCTTAACAATACGGGCAAACCTCTGTGACCGATAAAATCCGCTCCATTCTCTTCAATATCCTGTTCTATGGCGTTCTCACGCCCGCTATCTGCATTGTTATGATGCCTGCGCTCATCTTCCCGCGCGGTGCGACGCGCTGGGTTGCCTACACCTATCAACAAATTGCCCACCTGATTGAAAAATACGTGATGAACCTGCATTGCGACATTCGCGGGCTGGAACACTTGCCGCCGGAAGGCACGCCCTATCTGGTGGCGGCCAAACATCAATCGGCCTATGAGACCATGAAACTCATGCTGCTCTTCAAGGACCCGACGATCATCCTGAAAAAGGAACTTCTCTCGTTGCCGATCTTCGGCTGGTTCCTCCGCCGCCTAGAAGTCATTGCGATCGACCGCGGCAACAAGGAACAGGCGATGTCGTCCCTGGTTGAAGGCGCGCGCCGCATGCGTGACAATGGCCGCCCCATCGTGATTTTCCCGCAAGGCACCCGTGTTTCGGTTGATGCCACGACAGCGCAAAAACCATACAAAGGCGGCATCATCAAACTTTACAACGCCACAAACCTGCCGATCATTCCGGTGGCGATGAATAGCGGGCTTTACTGGCCGCGCAATTCCTTCTGGAAAAAATCCGGCACTGTCGTCATCGAAATCCTGCCGCCCATTCCACCAGGCCTGCCGGAAAAGGAAGTGATGGCGCAGATCGAACAGTTGATCGAAAGCCGTTCGAACGCTCTGGTCGCTGAGGGGCGCGCCGCGCTGGCCGCCAAATGAAAAAAACCGCCGCTATTGTCGCTCTTATGATCATTCTTGTTTACGGAGGCCTATGGGCCTATAGCCATCACTGGATGACGCGTGAAATCGACCGCGCCTATACAAAGGCCGAGGAAGATGGCTATCGGTTTCTCGGACCGAAGCCGGTTGTGACAGGTTTTCCCCTTGTACCCGAAATTTATTATGGCAGCCGGGCTGTGCACAGGCCTCGTCGCCTACTATGGCGGCGGGTTTCAGGCGGGCAATATCATGGTGGAATTCCCTGAGGCGCATCTGCGCGGTTATCCTATACCGGGCCTGACCTTTAACCTCTCCATCCCGCGCGGCATTGCGATCAGCGGGCCTGTCGATCCCGCGATATGGTCGCTTGAAACCTTGAATGCCGATATTGTAATCCCCTCCACCATACCCGCCGATTTGACGGCCGCCACCCTCACAGCCTGGCAACGAGGCGGCGGACAGTTCGATGTACGTCATTATGAACTGACGAAGGATGGATTGATGAGCGAAGGCCACGGCCTTTTCACACTTGATGCCGACCTGCAACCCGAAGTTCAATTCGACAGCCGCATCAAAGGATATGACATCTTCATCCAATCCATGATGCAGCAAGGCATGATCGAGCCCTTCCCCGCCGCCATTGCGATTGGCGCATTGAACAGCCTATCCAAACCCGATGAAGAAACGGGTGAGAATGTCGTCACGGTGAATATCAGTGTGAAGAACCGGATGTTGACCGTTGGCCCGATACAGGCGCTGGAACTTCCCCGGATTGTGTGGGCGGGGACGCATAGCTCGCCTGACCTGCTTCAATAATCGCCCGTCTTATATCGCGCGTCTCTTTAAACCGTTGATAAAGATATTCCCCGTCCGCCTTGCGGATCGCCTTTTGCATGGCGGTTAAATCTTCGGTGAAGCGTTGAAGCATATCCAGAACGGCATCTTTGTTGTTGAGGAAAATATCACGCCACATAGTTGGGTCGGATGATGCGATGCGCGTGAAATCACGGAAACCCGATGCCGAAAATTTGATCACTTCGCCGCGCAAATCTTCCTCAAGGTCGGTTGCCGTGCCGACGATGGTATAGGCAATCAAATGCGGCAAATGCGATGTGGTGGCCAGAACCATGTCGTGGTGTTCGGCGTCCATGATCTCGATATTGGCGCCGCAGGCTTCCCAAAGCGCGGTGAGCTTTTCGATAGCGCCAAGTTCGGTATGCGCCATCGGCGTCAGAATACACCAACGGTTCTGGAACAATTCGGCAAAGCCTGCTTCCGGCCCTGAAAATTCCGTCCCCGCAATCGGGTGGCCGCCGACGATGTGGACTTTCGCGGGCAGGCGCGGCTGAAGGACCTTCATCACGGATGTTTTGACCGATCCTGTATCGGTGACGATGCAACCAGCTGATAAATGCGGGCCTATTTTATCGGCGATTGCCGCCATTGCGCCAACGGGTACAGATAGAATGACAAGGTCACTGCCCTTCACGCCCTTGGCCATGTCGGTTGTAACTTCATCGGCAATGCCGAGGCGCAGAACGGTTTCGCAGACGTCGCGCGATTGGTCGGCGCAGATCAGGGTCTGGCACAGATTGTTTTGCTTGATGGCGCGTGCAAGAGATGATCCGATCAGGCCGAACCCGATAATGGTAATTTGTTTAAACATTTTAATTTTTCCTTTTGCCGTCATTGCGAGGAGGCGAAGCCGACGCGGCAATCCAGCCTACAATGGAGCGGCAATATCCTAAGCTGGATTGCTTCTCTCCGCTCGCAATGACGAGTGTGAATTGGAATACGACAAAGGTGGATTTTGAACAATGATTTTCCTGCCCTAAAGGGCATAATAGTAGAGAGCGTAGGATGCGGCGATGGCGCGGTTCATTGTCATAGTGTTGAAATGTAGCTTTTTATGGCGGAAACGGCAAGCTCCATTTCATCTTGTGCCCCGATAGAAATACGCAGGCAGTCGGCCAGTTTATAGGCCCCCATCTGGCGAACAAGAATCCCCTTAGCCTTAAGATGCAGGCGGCAGGCCTCGGCCTCCTCTGCACCCCCGAATTGAACCAGCAGGAAATTGGCGGCAGATGGATAAACTTTCAGACGGTTTGAAGATAATTCTCCTTCCGTCCATGCCCGCCATTTGGTGTTGTGCGCCACAGACATGGCGATGAAGTCATCATCGCCAAGCGCGGCAATACCGGCAATCTGCGCCGGTACCGACACATTGAACGGCCCGCGCACGCGGTTCAGGATATCGGCGACCTCAACGGGGCAATAGCCGTATCCTAGACGCAGGCCTGCCATCCCGTAAATTTTCGAAAAGGTGCGAAGGACGACGACATCGTCGCGTTCCTTGGCCAGCGTAAAACCGTTCTCATACCCATCCGAACTTTCCGCATATTCCGCATAGGCATCATCGAGGACGAGAATGACATGATTGGGAAGATTCTCGCGGAAGGCGCGAATGTCGGCGGGTGTGTTGAAACTCCCCGTCGGATTGTTCGGGTTCGTTAGAACAACAATT
>CBFGQF010000185.1:0-3611 GCA_965650865.1 uncultured Alphaproteobacteria bacterium
TCCGGCGCACGACAAAGGCCTTAGAAAATTTGGCAAACCTGGGGATTCCCGGGATACGCGCGATCAAGCCCGCGCCAAACCCGCCAGACAGGACGCGCGTTCCACGCCACGTCCTACCAAAAGCCACAGCCCAACAAAGCCTGCCGCCATTAAAGCCGACTTATTCGGCATGCATGCTGTGCGCGAGGCATGGGCAAACCCGAAACGATATGTCCACGCGCTGTTCATCACCGAAGCGGCGCTGCGTGAGTTCGGGCCCTATCTTGCAACCGATGCCAAGCGTCCGGAACCAACCGTGGTTGATAAGGACGCACTGGACCGCGCCTTTCCACCCGGCACGGTACATCAGGGAATCGCCCTGTCCGCGCAAGCCTTGCCAGAGCTGTCCGCCACAGATCTTATTATCAAAGCGAAAGGCAAACCCAAATCTGTCATTGTGATGCTGGATCAGGTTACGGACCCGCACAATGTTGGCGCGATTTTGCGGTCCGCCTGCGCGTTCGGCGCGGATGGGGTTGTCATGCAGACCCGTCATACGCCGGATATGGCCGGAATTCTTGCAAAGACCGCCTGCGGCGCAGTCGATCATATTCCGGTCGCCTATGAAACCAACCTTTCCCGCGCGCTGGAAACCCTGAAAGAACATCATTATACCGTGATCGGCATGGACGAACACGCAGAGCAGAATTTCACGGATCTTCCCTCCTATGAACGTGCCGTGATCGTGCTGGGCGCGGAGGGGCCGGGCATGCGCCGTCTGATCCGGGACCATTGCGATGTGCTGGTGACCCTGCCGACCAAAAAGCCGATTAATTCCTTAAATGTCTCGAACGCGGCCGCCGTGGCGCTTTACGCGCTGTGCGGGGTTTGAAATTTTCTTTGACTTATTGCCATAATATTGTATAACCCGCCCATAATCAAAGGGTGAGTTCATGACACAAGCAGTCGATATTGTCGGTGATTTTGGCGGGACGAACGCGCGGCTTGCCGTTTCGACATCCGATGCGCTCGATATAAGCACCATACGTGAGTATCGTTGCCGCGACTTCCCAAACCCCGCATCAATCATTAGCGCCTATATGGATGACGTGTCTATTCGCGAGGCGCACAAAGGTGTGTTCGCCGTTGCCGGCGGTTCTGCGGACCCCAAAAAAGTTGTTTTCACAAACGGACCGTGGAAACAGCGCGCGGTCGATTTTACCGATGTTAAAATTCAAGACGTCCATACCATGAATGACTTTGCCGCTGTTTGTTACTCGGTGGCCTCGCTACAGCCAAACGATTGCTCCGTCATCCTCGAAAGCGGACAAGACCCGTTTTACCCTTCCTCTCTCCTTGCGGATGCGAAAAGCACACATATTAATAAAACCCAGCTGCTGACCAGTGACCCTGCCAAACGGTTTGTCACGATCGGCCCGGGTACAGGTCTGGGCGTAAGCAGCGGCCTTGTGACCGACAACGGACAGTTTCTCGTGCTCGGCGGTGAAGGCGGCCATACAACTTTCGCGCCCGATACAACCGAAGAAATGGAATTGATGAAGCACCTTATGGACATGGACAAAATTGTCACCAAGGAAACAATTGCTTCTGGTACTGGCCTTGCCATCACGTTCAATGCGTTTTGTCACATCCGCCGTATCGACCACAGCATCAAGGATGCATCCGAACTGCCCGAGCAGTTGTCCATGAACAAACCCAAAGAGATTAGAGACGCCGCCCTAGCAACCTATATTCTTTTTGCCGAAACTCTGGGACGCAGCGCTGCTTCGGCCGCCCTGACCAACAATGCCCAAACCGTCTTTCTGGCGGGGGGCGTTATTCCGAAAATGGGTGAACTTTTCCGCAAAAACGCGTTCTCCCGTGCGTTCAGGGACAATGACCTTGGCTCCAACAACATGCTGCAAAAGGTTCCTGTGGTTCAAATCACACACCCGCAGCCAGGGCTTCTGGGCTGCCACTCCTTCCTGCAATTGCAGAAATAGCGGCCCTGCCTCTGGACAAGAATGGCCCGCTCCGCCATGGTAGCGGGATGAGCGAGCATTCAGACGAAATCTTCCTGATCGATGTATCGGGCTATATCTTCCGGGCCTATTATGCCCTGCCCCAGAATCTGACCAATCCCGCCGGGCAACCAGTGGGTGCCGTTCTTGGCTTTACCAATATGATTTTAAAGCTGCTTACGGATCTGAAGGCACCCTACATCGCCGCAATATTCGACGCCGCACGCAAGAATTTCCGTTACGATATTTACGATCAGTACAAGGCGAACCGTGAGGAAGCCCCGGCGGATCTGATCCCGCAATTTCCCCTCTTTCGTGATGCCGCCATTGCTTTTGGTGTACCGGCGATCGAGTTGGAGGGGTACGAGGCCGATGATCTGATCGCAACCTATGCCAAGCTCGCCAAGGCACAGGGGCGTAAGGTTACCATCGTCGGCACGGATAAAGATCTTATGCAGCTCGTCGATGACAACGTGCGCCTTTATGATCCAATTAAAAATAAATATCTCGGCGCCGAAGACGTCATGGAAAAATTCGGCGTCATGCCGGATAAGGTTGTCGATGTGCAGGCCTTGTGCGGCGATAGCGTCGATAACGTGCCGGGCGTACCGGGCATAGGGGTCAAGACGGCGGCGCAATTGATCAATGAATATGGCAGTCTTGAAAACCTGTTAGAAAAAGCGCCTGAGATTAAACAGAACAAGCGCCGCGAATCCCTGATTGAACATGCCGAAGCCGCGCGGATGAGCAAACGCCTCGTCAAACTCGATACCGACGCGCCGGTGCCGATGGCGATTGAAGAATTTAAGGCACACGATCCACAGACACCAGAGCTCGTAGCCTTTCTACGCGCACAGGGATTTAAAAATATTCTGGCGCGGCTTGGCGAAAAAACCGATGACCTTCCGGCCCCAAGGCCAAGACCCGAAGAGATGATGGAGGATGTGCGCGGCAATACCGGAGACGATCCCGAATTACCACCAATCAATAAGAATATTTACACTCTGATCAATAGCGTGGACGAACTCAAACGCTGGATCGATCAAGCCTATGAGAACGGCTATCTGGCCATCGATACCGAAACCACGCATCTGACGCCCGCCCTTGCAACCCTTGTCGGTATTTCCCTCTGCGTGAAGCCGGGTCAATCGGGATATATTCCGCTGACACATGCGCAGCCGCAAGCAGATCTTCTTGGCGGCGGCGGTGAGGATATTAAACAAATTCCGTTGTCCGAAGTCATCGCCCTTTTGAAACCGGTCCTTGAAGACAGGTCGGTTTTGAAGATCGGCCATAACATCAAATATGACTGGCAGATGCTCTATAAACACGGCATCGAAATGTCTCCGTGCGATGATACGATGTTGATGTCCTATGTTCTGGATGGGACCAGCGCCTCAAATAGCATGGACGAGCTCTGCAAAAAACTCTTCGATCATCAAACAATCAAATATGACGATGTAACGGGCAAGGGAAAGAACCGCATTACGTTTGACCTCGTCCCACCCGATAAAGCCTGTGACTATGCCGCTGAAGATGCGGATATCACCCGCCGTTTTTATCACATCTTCAAACAGCGCCTTACAGCAGAACGTATGACTTCCGTCTATG
>CBFGQF010000186.1:0-3539 GCA_965650865.1 uncultured Alphaproteobacteria bacterium
AAAGATGGCAATAACCAATATAAAACATTTGTTTGCATGCGATACTGGCATCCGATGTCCGATGAAGTTGCCGAAAATGTAAAGCAATGGGGCGCGGATTATATAATTTTGCTGCCGCTTTATCCGCAATATTCCACGACAACAACGCGGTCGTCCTATCAGGTATGGAACAAGGCCTGTTCAGAAATTGCTTTGAACATACCAACCACTTTAATATGTTGCTATCCGTTCGAAGATGGATTCATCCGCGCATCCGCCGAAAATGTCCGCATGGTTTATGATCAGGCCGCGCGTGAAACGGGCCAACGGCCCCGCGTTCTGTTTTCCGCGCATGGCCTACCCGAAGACGTCATTACGGATGGCGACCCCTATCAATGGCAATGCGAACAATCGGCGGCACGGATGGCGATCGCTACGGGGATAGACAATCTCGACTGGCAAATTTGTTATCAGTCTCGTGTCGGGCCGAAGAAATGGCTGGGCCCTTCGACGGAAGAGGCGCTGGAAAAGGTCGCGCATGACAAGGTGCCGGTGGTTATCCTGCCGCACGCCTTTACACAGGAACATGTGGAAACGCTGGTAGAAATCGAAATCGAATATCGCGAAGTGGCACATGAACTCGGTATCACAGGTTTCTATCGCGTACCGACCGTGGGAACCCATCCGGCCTTTATCGAAGGCCTTGCGAAAATGGTTATGGCCCGCGCGGGTTCCACGCATATAGCGCCCGATACCAATGCGCGTCAGTGCCCGAAAGAATTCTGCCGCTGCGCCATGCAGCAATTCGGGGGATAGGCGATATCATGGACTTCCTGCTTGAAAACTATCTCTGGCTAAAGGCTCTCCACATTATCTCCTTTATCGCGTGGATGGCCGCGATGCTTTATCTGCCACGCCTTTATGTTTATCACGCATCGGCGGAGAGAGGCTCGGCCCAATCCGAAACGTTCAAGGTGATGGAACGCCGCCTCCTGCGCGCCATCATGAATCCGGCGTTGATCGCGACATTTGTGTTTGGCGGATTGATGATTGCCGCGAATCCTGCGGTTATGCAGGGCGGGTGGATTCACGCAAAATTGCTGCTGGTATTGCTTATGGCAGGCGTGCATGGTTTCTATGCCAAATGCCGCAAGGATTTTGAACGCGATGAAAATACGCGTCCTCCCAAATTCTACCGCATGTGGAACGAAGTCCCAACCGTCCTTATGATAGCGATTGTCATTCTGGTGGTCGTCAAACCGTTTTAATGGAGTTTATGCCCGGGCTGATAGTTTTCCGCCCGCTCCATCATATTCCCCGCATAGGTCAGATAACGGTGGGAAAAGATATTGGTAGGGCATTTTTCGACCCGCAGATTGTCGAGCGCAATACCGAAAACCGCAGGATCATAGAGCAGCGAAATAATATTATCGGGAGAGGTTGCGTCATATTGCAGGTCTTCGCTATTGGGGCTTGCCTTCATAAGATCTGCCAAGAAAGCCGAAAAATTTTTGAGGGATTTCAGTTTCTCTGCGCCGCTCATCGGCGCCGCTTCGTTGAATAAAAGCCTGAGGCAAGCCACATCGCTTTCATTGATAGGAAAAATGATTTTTGCCGAAATATTTTCTGCGCCGTAAACAGCAAGCATGCTGAGCGTTGCCTGGGCAAATGCCAGATGCGCTTCCATCATGACGGCCCTTTCCCCCTTTATAGCTGTGTCGTCGGCGTCCGTTGTTTCCGTGGGGCCATCGTTACGCGTCTTTGTACCGGCCACTTTTGTCGTCATGATCAACTCTCCCACGCTTTGATATGTATTCCCATTGAAAGTCACTGTTCCGGTAGCAGCGATATCCCCGGATGTCAGGGATGTTGTTGACCGCAGAAATGCATTGAGCACAGAGTGTTTGAGCATTTCTTTCGTCTTACATCACATTCAGGCGCAATTCACTGTGTTGCGGCCTCAATATTTTTTTATGAACATCATCCGTGGAATAAGGACAAACGAACATTTCACGTTCGACCAGCAAATGCAGCTTTCCTGCATTGCGAAGCATGTGTTTACGGTCGACGAAGGTTTCGTCGCCAAGTACATGGGCAATAGTTTCATCCTTTTGCAAAATGCTTTCATAAAAATCGTACGGAAAATTCTCGACGTCGTTAAGCTCGGCATTTTTCAACCCGTTCGTGCCATAGATGAAATTGCGCGAAGCCGCAAAGGAATCGAGGAAGCGGCAGAAAATACCAAGATCCTTGACAATGAAAACCAGATTTTCCTTGTCGACGGACAGGTCGGACCAGCTTCCACCGTCTTGGATCATATCATCCATCATCCCTTGAATGATTTCATAGTCCGCGGCCGATGCAGTTTGGGGGTCGACGCCGAATATATGCGCGCCTTCATACGAATGCTCCCACTCAACTTCCGATTTGTACTTGAACCGGCCTATGCCGAACAGAATATCCTGTATCATCCCGTGCGCCGTGGTCCGGACAGGTCTGTCCCACAGCTTGAAGGCCCCCGCCTCCCTTTTCTCTGCGGCGGCGAGTTCGTTCAAGGCTTCCTGAACACCATAAGCGGCCTGCAGCATTTCGTCGAGCGCGTATAATTGCTCGGGGCCTGTCAACCTGAATACCCAATCCTTCTTGTTACAGGCCACGCCTTCTGGCAGATCCTTTACGGGGAGTGATTTGAAAAACCCCTTAAGGCGCATTGCATTTTCGCGATCGGGCACCGTGGGGGCAATGAACAGACGGTAACCATCGGCGGCCTGAAAAAAGGTGGAATGATAATTCTGCGATCCGGTGATCAGGAAAATAGTCTGCATAAGGGCGCTGGCCGCCCGTGTCTGCGCTTCCTTATCCTCTGCAAGGGGAACGGCGGCGGCTTGAGAGGTTTCTGCCGCCTGTCTGCTCGATCTCTCGAATACTTCCGCCAGTCTGTCCCTGTCGTGTTCCAGGGCATCGCTGATTTGCATTATTGTGTAATGGCCGATAACGGGCTTTGCTCGGTCGTCGGGGATGGCGGAAATGTCATAGCCGGCTCCCTCGACAATTTTGAGATAAAGATCGAACAGTGTCTGAAGGCTCTTTGTTTCGATTTCGCAATATTCCGGAGAAACTGCCAGTTCATTGAATCCTTCTTCCAGCGAGATGCGGTGGATTATCTGGAACACACCGATCAGCGCATCATTAAATCCATCGGGAATGGCGCCACGGCGATCCGAGCGCGGTTCGATGTGGAAGGAGGATTCTTCGTAATCCTGAAAGACAAAAATATCGAGATCCCACCCTTGTTGCGCGGTGCTCAGCTCCTGACGGATAAAATCGGCAAATCCATCCGCGATCATCGCAAGCGCGCCATATTGGGCAGAAATTTGTTTGGGTGTCATATCAAGGGGCTTGCCCTTTTCATCGACAGCGTACAGCCCTACTTCCGGTTTGGCTTCGTCGTTATTGTCACTAAAGCGATAAAGATCGAAATCGAGATTGGTACGCATCGTAACCCTGATTTGTAAATTCGGAATGGCTAATCCTAGACTTATTGTTTATGAATAATCAAG